>NZ_CP177287.1:0-143182 GCF_046837775.1 Hoeflea sp. Naph1
GAGGCACTCGATCTCCGATCGGGTCGCGGCCCAGAAGCAAACGAGACGGACGGGAATGCGCCCCCATTTCTGTCGTTCGCTCTTCGCTTGCTCTATCTTCGAAGCGGACATTGAGCGTTACATTTATTTGATGAGAAGGCACCCGGTAAGGCTCTAGGTGGCATTGTTCAGAGTTACCTGAGATATCCAGTCCGGCTTTCCACTTCTTGCTTTAGTGTCTGCAGTGCAACCTCATTGTTCGAAGCAATGAACCTTTCGACAAAATCATTGCGTCCGAGCGATTGTAGTGGCCGGTTTGGCCTTGGTTCGTGCAGAAGGAACTCAAGAAGCGCCGATCTAACGGTGGCCTCACTGTGCGGTCGACGCCGCTGTCCTAGAAGCTTTCGCGCTGCGGCTGATCGGGTCAAATCCGCGAGGCGTTCGGGTGCGAAGACTGGCGTTCGGAGCTCGGCGCTGCGGGCGATTAAGATCGTCCTAATGCACCAGAGCGCGCGTTTGAGCAGAAGTGATGGGTTGAGTTCGTCGCCGAACTTGACCAAAAACCAAGCGAAGTCCGTCGCCCGTTCTATGTCATCGCGATAACTCGGTTTGAAAGCGAAAGCTTCTTGGAGTTTGGGCAAATAGCCGTTCGGATCGATGAGCGGTTTGGCTTCTCGGGCTAAATGGCACACGAAAAGGTCTCCGGCCTGCGCGTCGGCTTTCAGCTGAGACCACGGATAGAGGAAGAGCGATAGGTGGCCCACCGATACGTGCCGGGTTTCCTGATCCAGGTCGATCATCAGCAGGTCCGTATCAGATCCTTCGGCGCTATCGGAGCGTGCGAGACTGCCGAACAACAATGTAGCTACTACCGGCATGGCCGCTGGCGCCTCGATAGTTCGGATGGCACAACGCCGTGAAGTCGTGTCATGCAGAATCGCGCTCCGACGACCGTGCCAAGGCTTCGATCGCCATTTGACGAGAGAGCTCTCGAGCTCTGGTGACCTCCTCGCGATTAAGCAGGACGATTTGTTGCTTCTCAGGCTTGAGTACCCCGGGTTCGACGTCGAGATTAAGCTCGCTCATGAGATAGAAGCTCAGGCTAAGTCGGCATGGGCGGACCAGACGCCCATCCGTCATCCCATGCTCGGAGGCGACGGCGGCTTGACGGGCCGGCGTTAGGGCCGGGTTGGGAACCAGGATCAGGTTGATTTGGTGCATCCACTCGAAATCGAGAGTTGGATCCACCGACGCCGGACGCTGACCACGGACTGCTTCGATCCTGTTGAGATTGTAATCACGGAAATCATTGTGTTCGCGCGACCAGGATCGCACATACCAACGTCCGGCGCTGTGCGACAGTGCATGAGGCGCGATGGTTCTGGAAGAGTGTTGAGATCCAGTGAGGGACGAATAATCAATGTCGATCTCAAGCCTTTTTCGAACAGCGTCAAGCACGCGCAATAGCACCGACGGATCCGTGGGACGCCGACCGAGCGTGACTACCTCGACTGGGGGTAAGGTATCGAACCAAGTGTCGCCGGTCCGCATCCAGTGGTTCTCTATGGCGACGAGTTGAAGCAGGTAGCGGTCGATCGTCTCGCCGATGAACGCCGGTGAGAAGCTATCAGCACGCACATATGCCTTCTCTCCACGGTCATAGCGCAGGTTCTCAGGAGACCGCTTCTCGTACTGGGCGATATCTGCCGAAGCCTGTTGTGCCGAAATCCCGAACGTCTCGGCCATGTCGCTCCGGTTGAAGCGGCCGTCCCAGAAGAGCCGGAAATCAATGAACTCGAGCCGCCGACGAACGCCCCAACGCAACCGTTCGCCATCATCATCCATACACCTTCCTCCTGCTTACCCGATTCATGGGATAAAAATCCATCTAGTTACTTGACGTGACTTGTGATCGCCCCCATATCTTATGGACGAACGAGACGGATAGCAACCTCATCGTCTCTAAATGAGCGGTAAATCGTGAGAGCTTTTGAAGAAAATCAACAGGTTGAGCGACCCTATCGAGTTTCTGGCGACGATCGGGGCACAAGCGGCATCTACGCAGCCGCCTTCTTGGCTCGGCACACGAAATCCCAAAATGAGCCCGCACATGGGCGCACTTGTTGCGCCCCCCGGAGAGGCTCTGGTGTGACACCTTACTTTAGGAGCTTCAATTGACCGCGAATCTGACTGTCTTCCCCGTGGCAAACGGGGACATGGCCCTTATCAACCTCGACAACGGCCAGAACATCCTCGTCGACATCAACATCCGCTCGGCGGCAGACGATCCAGACGACGACACCTACGACGTTGCAACCGACCTCAAGGACCGCCTGCCGCGCGACAGCGAGGGGCGGATGTACATCGACTCGTTCCTGCTGTCCCACCCAGACGGGGACCACGTCACAGGCCTTCGCAACCATTTCCACCTCGGGCCGCCCGAGGACTTCCCGGATGACAAGAAGGACGACCTCATCCTCATCCGTGAGATGTGGTCGTCCCCGATCGTGTTCCGCCGTGCAAGCGCCAAGTACGTCTTGGGCGAAGATGCCAAGGCGTGGGCCGCCGAGGCCCGCCGGCGCATCAAGCTTTACCGGGAAAAGGGTTCTGCCGTCGGTGACGGCGACCGCATCCTGCTGATGGGCAAAGACAAGGACGGCAAGACCGACGACATCATGGGGATCGTCATTCCGCAGTATGGCCTGATCACCAGCGCCAACCGCGGCGCGACCGGACACTTCGAGGGGCGGCTCCTCGCGCCGATGGTCGTCGACGAGGACGACGAGGACGACGAGGACCTGATCCACTTACTCGAGAAGAACAATTCGTCCGTGATCATCCGCTTTTCGATCGCCGGGGACGGCTATCTGGACAAGTGCCGGTTCCTGACCGGTGGCGACGCCGGCGTGGCGATCTGGGAACGCCTGTGGGACCAGCTCGAGCACTACGACCGCGACTGGCTGTCCTACGATGTGATGGAGGCGCCGCACCATTGCTCGTGGCGGACGCTCAGCCATGACCGCTGGTCGCAGCTCGGCGAGAGGGTGAAGGTCTCCGAGAAGGCGCGCAATGCCCTGTCGCAGATCCGCGCCGGTGCCGTTATCGTCGCCAGCTGCAAGCCGATCAAGAAGGACGACAGCAATCCGCCGCATGAGCGCGCCAAGCGCGAGTATGTGTCGATCGTGGAGAATGACGCCGACCGCTTCACCTGCACGATGGAGCACTTCGACGAGAAAGGCACGCCCGTCGAATTCAAGATCTATCATGCCGGAACCGCCCGCAAGTTCGCGCTCTCGGCAGCGGCGAGCGCGGCGGCGGCAGGGGTCAGCGGCATCGCATCGGTCGCCCGGGCGCACGGCTGACCATGTCCTCCACCGAACTGGAGCGGCATGCACAGACGTTCGTGCGTGTCGCGGAAAGGCATGCGCTGTGCAACGGCACGGAGATCCTTTCCGTCGACGATCAGAGGGCGGTGATATCCGTCAATATCCGCGTGGAAATGCCCCTGGCCGACGCGGCCCGGGGAATCAGCGACAGCGGCGTGAAGGTCTTTGAGGAAGTCTGGGTCAGCCTCTGGTCCAACTTCCCCTGGTCGTCCCCGACGTTCACACTGCGCGAGGATTTCCCGCGCGGCTTCCCCCACCTGTCCAGCCGTTCCGGCAAGGGTCGGCCGATCCCATGTCTCATAGAAGGCGAGCCTGATGAATACTTTGGCCAGTGGGGCTTGGTCGAGGCCGGGATCGTCCAGATCCTCTCGCAGCTCGGCGTGTGGCTCGCCAAGGCCGCCACCCGTTCGCTGATGGACCCGTCGCAGGGCTGGGAACCCGTTCTCCGCTATGACCTCGACGACGTGTTGATCGCCGATCCCCGGCAGCTGCGTGGCCGCATCACCAATAAGGCTGGCCACCTGTTGCTGCGCTCGCGCTTCATCCAGTACCGGGAAGGGCAGGGGCGCGAAGCAGTGATCCTCGTTTCAGACAAGATCGCGCCGGCCTCCGGCAGGGTTACCGCGTTCCCCTATCGGAGCGAAAAGGCCGGAGGCGGAGTACACACCGGCGACACCGTGACTGCGCTGTTCTGGCCCGCGGTGGGGACGGTCTCAAACGACATCCTCGCCGAGAACATCGAAACCCTTGATGACCTCGCGGCGCGCGCAGGCGATCTCGGCCTCGGCACCGCGTTCAAAACGTTCCTCACGCTGATGGAAGACCATTGGCGGGGCCGGAGCGCGGACATGATCATGCCCGTGGGCGTGATCATGTGTTTCCGCAGGCCCTATAGCCTGATCGGCCGAGATTCATCGATCGAACTCCTCCCTTACGTCTTTGAGATCGCCCCGACGGAGGGGCGGCGTTCCCTTGTCGACGGCCCGGACGGCAAGCGCGTCAGGGCTGCCAAGGAGGTGGACCGGCTTTCCCCTGAACTGCTCAGGAGCATCTCCGGGGCGCCGGACTACGGGTCGGTCGCGATCATCGGCTGCGGCAGCGTCGGATCGAAGACCGCGCTGCATCTCGCCCGCGCCGGGGTAAGTATCACGGCACTGTCCGATAATCGCTGCTTGATGCCGCATAACATGGCCAGGCATGCCCTCGTGCGCGGGCCGCTGCAGCGGCCGAAGGCTAGTGAGCTTGCTGACGAATTGACCTTGCTGGCCCAGCGGCCGCAGATCTACCTTGGCGATGTCTCGCAGGAGCTCGGCCTCCCCGACGCGCGGTTAAAGATCGCGCCGCCCGGCACAGCGACCCTCGTCAATACGACGGCTTCGCTGATCGTGCGTGAAGCCCTGTCGCTAGTCCCGAAGGACGCCTTGCCGTCGCGGATGGCGGAGATGGCGCTTTTCGGTCGAGGGAGTGGCGGGTTCGTCCTTTTGGAGGGAGCGGCGCGCAATCCGAGCCTCGCAGACCTTGAGGTTATGATGAGCGCCGAGGCCAATCCTAGGGAACGCACTTTGTTGTTCGATCCAAAGTTTGGGCTCACGGAAGTCCAGATCGGCGATGGATGCGGTTCGCTGACAATGCCGTCCACCGACATGCGCCTGTCGGCCATGACGGCGCTTGCGGCCGAGCAGCTTGTGGATCTCGCTAGCGCCGGTGCGGGGGAGGGTGCGATCGCGATCGGGACGCACGATGGTGCCGGCACCACCAGTTGGCGGCGGATCGTCGTCCCGGAAATGCTCGAGGTGCCCGTTGAGGGCGGCGCTTGGCGCCTGCGCATCGCCAGACATGTCGTTGACCGGATGCGTGAAGACATTGCCCGCCATCCCGAGGTCGAAACCGGTGGCCTGATGCTGGGCTCGTGCAGCGCGCGCACGATGCTAATAACCGTGGTCGACCTGCTCGACCCGCCGTCTGACAGTTCGCGCAGTGCCTCACTCTTCGTGCTGGGCAGGGATGGCCTGAAGAGCGCGATCGCTAAACGGTACGAGGAAAGCGGCAAGCGACTGATCGACGTCGGCACGTGGCACAGCCATCTGGCCGAGATCGGACCGTCGGCGATCGACCGGAGCACCGCGAAGGACCTGGCAGAGGAGCGTCCGCCTCCGGCCGTGCTCCTGATCGTGACGCCCTCAAGCTTCCACGCCCTAATGCACGAACCCGCGAGCGCCTAAATGGACTTTCTCGACACCTATTCGATCAAGGCCCGGCTTTTCCCTGCGCTTGTCGCAATGGCGCCGGCGCTGTCCCTGTTCCTAATGGCCGGCAGCTGGACCGACCCGGGTTTACCGGAGGCGATCACCGCCATGACCATCGGCGTGCTATTCTTCGCTGCCGCTGAACTGGCGAGGCGTGCCGGCAAGCACGTCGAGGCCCGCATGCTCAAGGCGACCGGAGGGCGGCATGAGAACCGTGAACTGACCTTTGAAGACACCACGATCGAGCAGGCCACCAAAGCCCGCTACCGTGAGTTTCTGGCAGCGCAGGTTGGGATCGCGGCCCCAACCCGCGAAAGCGAAGCAAAGGACCCCGCAGCGGCCCAGAGTTTCTACGCAGCCTGTTACGACTACCTCAGGCTCAACACCTACGACACCGAGAAATTCAGGATTCTATTCAATGAGAACGTCGCCTATGGCTATCTCCGGAACCTGCTTGGGCTGAAGCCTTACGCGATCGGAATCAATATCGCGGCAGGCGCTGCGGCTTGGGCACTCTACAAACACCCCCCGGCGTTCGTCTCCATGACGGACGGGAAGCTAATAATCCAGGCAGGGCTTGCCATCTGGCATATCCTCTACCTCTTGCTGGCTGTCACCGAGCGTTCCGTCAGGATCGCATCTAAGCGTTATGCGCGCCAACTGACACTTAGCTGCGAGGCCCTCATCCTAAATAGAAATAGCTAGCGCACGCATGGGTTCGATAGCGATTTCTTGTGCCAAGTGTGAGGTGAGCTGGCACTACACCGACCGTTCTATCGGCATGACTTCTAGCCAGAGCTGAAGGACGGTTATGGCCCAAGGATCTTCGGTCTGGCAGGACAGAACGGATGGTGTCTTCCGGGGGCGGCGACAGCACACCAAACGGCGCAATTGGGGTCGGTTGACGAACGGCAGCTTACTGAGCTTTTCAGCCAGAACCGAACTGTCCGCAGCCGGCCCCCTTTTCGCCGTTTACCGAAGTCGGAGAAAGCACCCGCAGCGCCTGATTGCATAATGAGCGCTACGAAACCGAAAGTGCTCCAGGCCTCCGAAGAATGGTGACCTGCCTCCCGCTACGTCCCATGGAATGACCAAATAGGGGGGCAGGCCACTTATGAGCGCGAAAAGCAGCCTAGTGTACCTCCCCCGCGGACACCCACAATGATTTAAATCTGCGCCGAACCCATCAAATCACATGAATAGAAGCTGCGCACTACAGCTCGTTTTGTTTGAAGCCGTGTTTTTTGTAGATGCTGTCCCATGTGCCATCTTCAGTCAGCTTGGTCAGGCTGGCCTGCATCTTGGCGATGGTCTCGGCGGGTATCTCCTCGTTGCACGCCACGCCGTTCAAGGCTTTGGTCAAGACCAGAAGCGGCTTCAGGGGGGTGCCCTTTTGCCGCAACTTATCAACCAGAGTGCCGGCCATGGGCATCAGGTCGATGCGGCCTAGCAGCAGCTTGTTGAGCGTGACTTCGATGTCCGATGCCAGATCGACCCGTTTGAACTGCAGGCTTTCCAGAAGTTCCGCCGTATAGTCGCCCCGTTGCGTGCCCACCAGGTATTGACGTGCTTCCTCCAGTGTGGCGGCCTGGACATTCGAATCCGCTCTTTTGACAAGGTAGTTGTAGCTGATCAGCAACGGCTCGACCCACTAAAAACGCGTGTCGCGTTCCTCGGTGTGAACCGTGGTGAACACGCAATAGCCGTTTTTGTTTTCCGCCAGGGCGATGGCGCGGGCCCAGGGCATCAATTCCATGTCGTATTCAAGCCCTGCATCCGCCATAACCAGGTGCATCAGCTCAACCGAGAGACCCTTCAATTGCCCATCTTCGGCATAGTTGTACGGGGGATAGTTTTCGGTAACCAGATGCAGCGGGCTGGCGATGGCGGTGGTAGCCATGGCGAGGGCTGCGCACAGATGAAAAATGGCGGCTTTTTGGATGAGCCGGAGTTTCACAATGACCATCAGACAAACTTCCTTGTAACGGGGTTTGCACCTTGGGGACAGGATGACCGCACACGCGGGGGTACGATGGGCACCGCGCGCCGCGTCAGGGTCAAGGCGTGCCTCCGACGCCGTATTTCTCGAGAATCATGGCTTGGGTTCCATCGGCAATTAGCTCGTCCAGGCTGGATTGCATTCTGGCGACGACCTCATCCGAAATACCTGGATTGCAGGCGATCGAAAACACATCCTCGGTCAAAACCAGCGCCAACTCAACCGCCCTTCCCTGGCGCTTCAACACCATGAAGTAGTCCTCAGACACGGGCATCAGATCGATGCGGCCGCTCAGCAGTTTTTTCAAACTCAAGGTCTGGTCAACTGCCAGATCCACCTTGGGAAACTGGTGTGCCTCGAGAATGGTCTGGGTGTAGTCGTCGCGCTGGGTGCCAACACTATAGGCCTTGGCTTCCTCGATGGTGCTCGGGCTCACGCCGGAGCCGGCTTTGCGCACCAGAACGGTACGGTTTGTCAAAAGCGGTTCAACCCATTTGAATTTGGGATCGCGTTCCGCATTGTGGACGGTTGAAAAGACACAGTGATCTTTCTGGGTTGTAGCCAGCGACAGCGCCCGTGCCCAGGGCATCATCTCGATCGTATAATCCAGCCCGGCATCCTGCATCAGCAGTTTCACCTGCTCGATCGAGCTGCCCTTGTACTCGTTGTCCTCCCGGTAGTTGAACGGAGGATATTCCTCGGTATTGAGCTTGATGGTCTGGGCGTGAGCCGGAAGCACCAAGACAAGCAACGTCAGAAAAACTGATCTTATCATGACACAGCACTTTCGGTTTGATTGGAGACATCTTCAAGGTCGCCTTCAGCCCACACGTTCCCGGCCTTACAGGTCAGGTGCAATATGAGCTCATCTACGGGAGCCGGCCTGGCAAAGTAATACCCTTGCCCGTATTCGATACCCATCGCCCTCAACATATCGCGTTGATTGACGGCCTCTATGCCTTCAGCAACAACCATGCAATTCATCTGATCCGCAATCGTCTTTATGCCTTCAATCAGCAATTTGCTCTTGTCGTGCGAATTCTCCGAATTGAGTGCGTGAACGAAGGATTTGTCGATCTTGACAATATCGACCGGGAACCGGTGCAGATAGCTCAGAGACGAATAGCCGGTGCCAAAATCGTCGAGGGCAACGCGCATGCCCTGGGCCGACAGTTCCTTAAGGGCAGCAAAAGCGTTCACATCGTCCTGAATCAGCACCGCTTCGGTGACTTCCACGACAATACGCGATGGCGAAATGCCGGTCTCCTGCAGATCCGCCATGATTCTCAGCGGCAAACCCGGCTCGAATTGCAGCGGTGAGAAATTGACCGCCAGATAGCTATCGTGCAGACCCAGGGCATCACTGATTTTGGCAAGATGCTGCACAGCCTGTTGGAATATCCTGCGGCCAATTGCGCTGATGGACCCGGTTTCCTCGGCAACCGATATGATATCGGCGGGTGTCACAATGCCTTTTTGTGGATGGTTGAGGCGCATCAGCGCTTCAAAGCCCGCGATCCTGCCGCATTGCAAATCGATGATCGGCTGCAACCAGGCTTCGAACCAGTCATTGGCAAGCCCCTGTTCGATGAAGCCCTCGATTTCAGCGCGCGAGCGAGCGACCTCGGCAATGTTGTCGCTGAACATCACCATCCCCTTCTTGCCGCCTTTCTTGCGTGCATACATCGCCATATCGGATTTCTGCAGCAGATCGGTAGCGCTGTGTGCCTGTGTGGGATAAAGCGCAATGCCGATGCTGGCGCTGAGCGTTATCGCAGTACCGTCTATGTCAAGCGGTTCATCAAAGATGTGGGCGATGCGCTCTGCTACTTCCCTGGCTACAGGCTCTGCCTTTGGGGCAGCAACAAGAATGGCGAATTCATCGCCGCCAAGCCGCGCGAAGGCATCGTCCGGCCGGATTTGCTGCCGCATGCGCTCGGTAACCTCGCACAGCACCGCATCCCCCACCGTGTGCCCCAGATTGTCATTGATCCATTTGAACCGGTCGAGATCGATGAAAAGGCACGCCAGCTCGCCTTTGCGCTCATCGGTTTGCCGGATTTTTTCGCCAAGCGTCGTTTCAAACCCCTGCCGGTTCTGAAGTCCTGTCAAATGGTCAGTGATAGCCTGCCGGTGGTTACGCTGCTCGGCGTCTTTGAGTTCGCTCACATCGGTCATGACCGAAAGCGACAGATCCTGTTCGCGCCACGGGGAAGTGATGGTTTCCCTGATCAACACATCGATGCGATGGCCATCGGCGCACATGAATTTGACCGTAACCCCCGGACTCGCCGAGCCGTCTCTTACCGGCCTGTCACGTACTTCATAGGCTTCACGCGAAGCAGGATCCAGAAACCCGCTGAATGCCTTGCCGATGACATCTTCGCGGCTAAAACCGGTGGCAAGAAGCCAGTAGTCCGAAACGGCGCTGACCTTGCCGTCGCGATCCACTGAATACAGCATTGCAGGGGTCAGGTTATAGATGGCCTGGGCGAGGGTATGCGCCGATTTGAGCGCTTTTTCCTCTGCTTCCAGCTCTTCCTGCATCTCGTTGAAATTCTTGGCGAGAGTGCCCATCTCGTCATTGGATGTCCAATCCACCCGCTGGCGTGAACCAAGCTTGTGTGTCGCAACGATGGCGTCGGTCAGATGCAACAGCGGCCGGATAACGGTGATCCGGTTGGCAATCAGCGCGGCAGCGGAAATCAACAGGACGGCGAGGCCGAAAATTGAGAGAAAGACGATATCGCGTGTATCGATGACCGTATGGAAAGTGGTCCGCTCGACCCAGACGGTCAGTGTGCCGACTTCCTTGTCGCCATCCACAGAACTGAACCTGATCGGCGATGAGATTTCCTGCAGCGGTTTACCGGCATCCTCGAGCTCGCTCGGGGTTACAATATGGATCTCGCCCACGGTATCCTTAACATCGACACGGACAACGCGTGAATTGGAAACGACCGTGTCGGCAATCTTGCGCACGCTCTCGACGTCGAAATCCCAAAGCGGTTTGCCCAGCGCCTGGGCATTGGCCACCATCATCAGATCGATGTTTTTGCTGTCTTCCGTCACGGCGCGGTCATAGGAAAGAAAGAAAAACAGCGCAAAAAGCGGCGCTACGAGCAGCAGCAATGCAGCACATACGATTAGGATAAAGCGTTTCTCTACGGAGTGCGCGTACATGCTTCCTCAAAATGCCAAACGGTTATTTGGCCTGCTTTCTCACGTCAGATTGGCATTTCGGGATTAATTAATGCTGAAATTCTCCGATCAGGAGCACTTTTGGAGACCTTAGCCTCGGCATTTTCACCGGCACCAATTTTTGGCCCGTTTACTGTCTATCAGCGGTGCAGATGACTATCATGTAAGCGCTATTTCCCCTGCACGTTGACGCCCGCGCTTTCGGTGGATCGCCTTCGGAGTGGCAAAGGTATAAGTCTGATCAGGCGACGGCGGTATTCGAAAAGTTGAAGGGTAGCAGGTCGGTGACGCGGCTCTTTTCAATCGTGGCAATCAGGATGGGTAGGTACTGAACAGGCGCGGCCATTTTCGATGGACGGAAATACTTTCCGATTTCGACCGTAGACCCGTTACACCCGATGTTTCCGGGCCAGAAAGGACGGGGTGTTCTGAAAAGGCAGAGGATTCCGACGTTCTGAATTGTCGGAGAGCGAGTAAGCTACTCTACGCGGTATTGCGCGGGAAGCGCGGACCGTCCGCTGGGGGCCGGAAACACCGCCGCACGCAATGTAGATCGACGTCCTATTTGCCGACTTGCCTTCGTAAATCTGCCAGTCCCCTCCCGGTCCCAATCTCGCCGTCCACGCATACCGCAGTGAATGCCCGGTCTCCGCCCAACTTTCCACTTCGAGATATAATGAACTAGGCCGTGGACTCATAATGGCGCAGACGTAACCTGATGCAAGCGAGCTTGGCCATTGCGAGGAACGTTGAGCCGAGCTTGTCGTATCGCGTGGCTATGCGTCTGTAATATTTGAGTTTGTTGAAGAACCGCTCAATCAGATTGCGCTGCTTGTAGAGCCATGGCGAGAAGCAGATTGGGCTTGTCCGGTTGGATTTCGGCGGGATATTTGCCCAGCCGCCCTGCCTGGAGACCAGTTCGCGTAGCCAGTCGGCATCATAGGCCTTGTCGGCGAGCACCATCGATCCTTTGCCGATGCCCTCCAGCAATCCGGCCGCGGCCTGGATGTCATGGGTCTGGCCTGGTGTGATTGTGAGTTTCACCGGCAGGCCGTCACCGTCGGTCAGAGCATGGATTTTCGTAGTAAGACCACCCCGGCTTCGTCCAAGACATCGATCCGGGTGGCTTTTTTTAAAGTCGCCGCGGAATGGTGGACACGCACTGAGGTGCCATCGATCATCCGCACGTCGCCATCGTAAGCCTCTGTAACCGCGTCCATGATCCGGTCCCAGACGCCAGCCTTGGTCCAGCGCCTGAAGCGGTTGTAGCAGGTTGTGTGCGGGCCATAGCGCTCCGGCAGATCGCGCCATGGCGACCCCGATCGCAATACCCAGAAGATGCCATTCAGCACCCGCCGGTCATCCACACGCGGCACACCGCGCGGTTTGTTGGGAAGAAGCGGCGCAATCACACGCCATTCGAATTCAGTCAGATCATAACGGCTCATCAAGACCTCCAATCCGGAGGTTGAATCATGCCGCTGACAATCTGTGAACCCCGTTAATGAGTTCACGGCCTAGGTCGGTTTGTCTCCATTGCGGTCATCCAGACATTGCTAGCGAAGGGGTTCCAAGCGTCGAAGCCAGACTGCTAGATCAGCCCCAACCGGATCGCGATAGAGGCGGCTTGCCGACTATTTGCCGCGCCAAGCTTTCGCGTTGCCTCGTCGAGATAGGAACGCACAGACCGATAGCCTATCCCGACCGTTTCTGCGATGTCCGGCATCGACATGCCGTCTGCGAACCAGCGGAGGCATTCGGCCTCGCGCGGGGAAAGACGGATGTCTGAAGCCAGGGCAGCATCCTGGGTCGCTGAGGCGAGATGGGAATGGACAAATGCGACCGCCATCGCTGCAGTGACGGGATCGGGATCCTCGTCGATGCACACCATGGACTTCCCGGATGCGAGTGTGAATATCATCCTGTTTTTGAAGCCGACAGGAACCGAGACCGACAGACCTGAACGGATTCCAAACCGATCCGCATCTTTGTAGAATTGCCTTACATCGAGCCTTCCAATTCGTCTGGCTTCGTCCGCCGACCATTGGAATATCGGCGGCCCGTGTTTGGCTTTGGTGACGACTGGATCAACTCGAATGTAGTTTTTCTGGACGTAGTGCTCCTGCCATTCCCTGGGATAGTTCGACACAGCAAAGCTCTCCTGCCCGCGAAGATGCAGATACGCGAAATAGTCGAAGCCGGCGCTCTCGGCGAAATCCCGCAAGGCGCGCCGCGCCGCCCGCTCCTCAAGCGGCAATGAAAGCATATCGATCAATTGCAGAAGAAGCTCGTTCAAGATGATAAAATTCCGGCATGGTGATGAGCTGCGGAAACAAGCTCCGCCACGTTGAGGTGTCGGGATTTCCGACCTCAGATTCATTGATAGGCTTTTGGAAAAACGATGTCCTGATCGACCAGGACGTTGAACCGATAGCCTGGCCTGATTTCGAGCGTGGGTTGGACATTGAGGTTTTTCGACACGGTTTGCTGCGAGATCTGTCCGAAGGTTTCGGCAAAGGACCGCCTGGCAGCATCCGCCGCGCTGTCCGTCGTCGACGCGGTGCTGGTGTCTTTCGGGAGCAGCATGTCCGTCCCTGCGCCAATCAGGGCGACGAGGATCGCCGAGCCAAATGTCTTGAGATAGTGGTTGTTGACCTTGTCGTTGAACCCGCCATAGCCGGCGGCATCGGTGCCAGCCATGCCGCCGATCTGCAGCGTTGATCCGTTCGGAAAGATGATATCGGTCCAGACGACAAGCACCCGGTTTTGCCCGAAGGAGACGTTGGAATCGTAGCGACCGAACAGCTTTGTTCCTTGCGGGATGAGCAGTCGCCGGCCGGTCGCGCTGTCGTAGACGTTTTGCGATACCTGGGCGGTGATGCGACCGGGAAGATCGGAGTTGATACCGGTGACGAGCGTTGCCGGAATGACCGAACCGCGCTTGAGTTCAAAGGCCGACATTTGCGGAACAACCGAATTCGGCAGGTAGCCGAGATCAGCGATATCCTGGTTGAAGAACTGCGCCTTCCCAACCTGCCCGTTCGGACCGGTATTCTGTCCATCAATACCGGCCTGCAACGCAGCGCCATATAGATCCATCGCACTGCCTGACGTTCCTGCAGGTGAAACGGACTGTTGTGATGCTGCGACCGGCATAGCATTCTCGTTGTCGAGGCCCTTGAGATTGACGGCTGTCGGCGAGTTGGCAGCGGCTTCCTCAGCCTGAATGCTTGCCATCTGCTGGCGATGATATTCGCGGAGCATCTGTTCTTCCTGCTCGCGCTGCAGCCGGGCGCGCCACATGGCCTCAGGCTCGAGGGCTGGAGTTTGCGGCTTCTGAAGATTCTGGTCGGGTGGAGTGAACGGGTTACGAGGCGGTTCCTCCCTTTCGACAGCTGGCGTCAGTTGCACCGGAATGACCTTCGGTTCGCCGATGATCCCGTCGGGTACGCCCTGTTTAAGCCTTTCGGCATCATTGGAGGCTGGTTGCGACGACGACGTGTCGATCTGCCGGTCCCCGAAATGCAATCCCCTCGAGGAGAGGCCAAAGAAGATCGCCGCCAGAAAGACCACGATGAGGATGATCGCAACGATGATCGGCACACTATTCAGTCTTCGGATTCTTGGCCCACTCTCGGCACAGGCGCCACCAAGCTTCAGCGATTGTGTCATGACCCGCCCGCCGATCTCCGTTGCATGACGGACAAGGGACTTGCGGGCACCGCTCCGGCCGCTCCGGTCGTACCGGTCGTACCGAGTGTGTACATCCGGGTGAGCTCGACCTTCAAGGTCGAGATCCGCACAAGCACACCGTCCTCGAACGGATCCACGCTATAGGCCAGCGGGTCGACAGCCGTTTGATTTGTCGCCTGGTCGGTCACAACGGCATAGCCTTTTTCCCGCAAGGAAGCCTCGAGCGCCGGGCCGAACACCGCGTCGTAGCCACGTAGCGCAATTGTCGTATTTCCGGGTCCGACATGCTCCGCGAGCCGCTCCACAATGTCCGCGGCAATCGCGCTTGCGGCTTCGGTTGAGAGTTCGGCGGTGACTTCGCTTTGAATCAATCCCGGGCCACCCATTGTTTGGCAAGCCGCAAGCAGAAAGAGGCAAAGCAAGGCGGCGGGAATACGCACATAAGAGAATAGGCCCAACATCCCCTACCCTCCCCGCCTGATCGTGATCTTCTGCTGCTGGCGCCCGACGCCCGAGACAAGGATCGCTCGATCGATATTGTAGTCGACCACCATCATTGCTCCCTTCATCCTGTAGTTGACGATCCGGTTTTCGCCACCAGAGACGACGAACAGCACCGGTGCATCCTGACCTGAGAGCGAAGATGGAAATTGGATGTACGTCTTTAACCCGTCACTGTAGACGCGTGTCGGCCGCCAACGGGCCGAGCCGCCTATATGAAATGCGAAGTCAAGCTGGTCGGCGGGAACGCCGGCTCCTGGAACGACGCTCGCCTCGATCCGTGCATTGATCTCAGCGAAGCGGGCATTGATGTCTTCGGGATAGTCGAAGCCGATGCGAGCCATGTACTGGGTCGGATGAGACTTGAGCTGGATGTGATAGGTCCGCCGCGAGGTGGTCACGACCATCGACGTCATGAGCCCGGCCTCGGCAGGTTTGACGATCAGATGCACTGCCAGTCCGTTCGGCGCTCCAGATGTTGCCGGATCGACCTTCCACCGTACCGTGTCGCCGACAAGGACGTCCCGAACGATCTCGCCGGCCTGAAGTTCGATATCGCAGACCTGTAACGGCGAGCAGACGACCGAGGGTTGGACCTCACCGTAGAGAAATATCACCTTGCCGTCCGGCCCTCGCGTTACAACGCCCCGGCTGTGCTGCCACTGTCCAGAAAGCTGTGTCCCGCGGGTTTCATTGCTGCTCAACTGCTGTGCGGAGACCGGCAGGCTTGTCACCGAGACCATGACGCCGGCGCAAAGCGCGATGACGGGGGGCATGCTTTTCTTCATGTTTCTATCCTTGCGCGCGCTCACAACTGCGCTGTCCAGTCAAAATCCTTGAGGTAGAGGCCGATGGGGTTGAGCCGTATCACCGCCTCGTCCTGTGGCGGGGTCAACGCCACCGTGGCGACGCCACGGAAGCGCCTGGTAGCGATCTCCTTGCCCTGCCGGTCGCGCTCATATTCCGTCCAGTCGATCTGATAGCTCTGGTTGGAAAGCGGCACGATGTTGGTGACCTCGATGGCAACCGTCTTCGATCTTGCTCTGTCGAACGGCGAGTTGTTGCGGAACCAGGCATTTACCTTCTCGGTCGCCGGGTCCGATGATCTCAGCAGCGCATAAGTACGGTCGATGTATTGCTTCTGCACTATCGCGTCGGGTGTGACGGAGCGGAAGTTCGATACGAAACTTCCAAGCGTCGCACGTACTACCCTGGCGTCGGCATATTCGATCTGCTGCGGAAACCCGATGGTCGCGGCGGTCCCGAGCTTGTCGACTTCCACGATGTAGGGAACGAGCTTGACCTGTGTGCTCTGGTAAAGCGCGTAGGAGAACCCGATCACCGCCATGAGCATGCCGGTGATACCGACGATCCGCCAGGCAGCCGCCGCTTTGATATAGGAGCCGTAACGCTCGTTCCATTCCTGGCGCGCGGCGAGATAGGGGTTTTCGGGGGGATGTGTTTTGGCCATGGTCTCTGTCACGCTTTCTCGTCACGGTTCGGGCTTGGACTTGGACGACCCTGACCCTGATCAAGCTTGGCGTTGGCAAGACCAAGCGTAGATGCGCCCCAGGTGCCGGGCACCCCGATCGCCTTGTCACGCGAAGCAGATGCAACGGCACCTCCGGCCGCGCCGACACCGCTTGCCATGCCCTTGAGTGCGGCCGCACCGAATGAGCTGCCGCCGGCGCGGGCATTGGAATAGGCCGCGGCCCCTGCCCTCGCCCCGCCCGTGGCGAGGGCAGCACCTCCGGCAGCAAAGCTAGCGGCCTGCCCGCCATGGCGTATGGCTTCCATGCCGCCCGTTACGGAAACGCCCTGCACCATCCCCTGAACAATGTTCGGCACATACATGGCGATGACGAACACCACGACGGAGATGCCAGCGATCGCCAGTGTGGAGAGGAACTCGTCGCTGTTTGACGGCGTATTGGCGAGGCCGATCAGAACTTCCGAGCCGATTCTCGCGATCATCACGAGCGCCATCAGTTTCATGCCAACGGAGAAAGCGTAGACGATATAGCGGACCGAAAAATCCTTGGTGTAGCTCGAGCCGCCGAGCCCGAGCATGATCATGCCGGCGAGCAGTCCGACATACATTTCCGCCATGACGGCGACGAAGATCGCCGCGACGAGGCTGAATGCGATCACCACGACCACCATCGCGAAAACCGCGGCGATCGCCAGAGCGTTATCCTCGAACAGGCCGAACTGGGCCTTGGCTGACATGGCGCTTGCCACTTGCAGCCCGGCATTGAAGACATTGGCGGGCGATGCAGAACCGCCGCCAGCGCCGATCTGGTACAAGCTGTCGACCACGGCCTTTGCGAAGTCGGGCCCTTGCTCAAGTATGAAAACAAAGAGCCCGATGAACATGATGCGGCGGACAAGCTCCGCGAACCAGGTGTCGAGCGAAGCGGCGGAAATTGCCAACCACACGGCTGCAATCCCGACCTCGATTCCAGCGAGAATCCAGAACAGCGACCGCGCCGCGTTCAGGATGGTGCTCTGCCATCCCTGGGCAGCACTGGCGATTTCGTTCTCGAGATCGGTCAGTAGCCGGCCTTCCTGGGCAAACGCGGGCCCCGCGAACAGGGCGAGCGTCAGCGCAGCGGCAAAGATGACCTTAGTTTTCCGCCTCATCGCCCTCACCTTCATCGGACTTCCAGCGCGGATGCATATCCTGCCCGCCTGTCGTGTCGAATTTCTGTGGCGCCGGCGCTGATTTGCTGGCATGCGGTGTGGGGTCTGAGGGCATCACGATCTGCCAAACGCCGATTCCGATAACTGCGAGGACGATCGCAATGAAAATAGTGGACCTGTTCACCAGCGCGGCTCCATTTCCTGCCCACCCGAGGTGGAGGGCGTGGTCGACTTGAAGAATTCCTCGCGACGGTTCTGGGCGAGGTCTTTGGCCGCTTGTTCGGACTGATACCAGGTGCCCATCATCATCACTTGCTGGGAGACGAGTCCCCGCAGCTTCTGGGCCTGGGCGACCTGCTGGGCTGCAATCTGGTGGCCGAGCTGAAGCGCTTGCATTTGACCGACCGCACTTTGCGACATCGACCGCAACTGGCTCATCGTCGATTCCTCGGAGCTGAACTGGTCCGCGGTCAGTCCGGCAGCCTTGAGCGTTGCGGCAATCGTGTCGCGATTGGTGTCCGACCAGGCCTGATAATTTGCGGAAAACGTCTCGCCGCTGGCGAGACCCGACTTGAAATCAGCAAAACTTTGGAAACGCTGCCGAAGCATATCGTCAGCATTGCCCATTGAAAAAGCGATTCCCTGCCCCTGATTGACGAGGCTGCGAAGCCTGTTGAGATCGCTTTCCACCTGACCCCAGACCTGGTTCGGAAGTGTCAGCGTGTTCTGGAGCATGTTTTCGTAGATCTTCAGCTGGTTCTGAATCTGCTCCGCCAACTGCGTGATCTGCGTCATCTGATTGCCGATCTGCTCGGTCGACTGCCCGACAAGACTGACAAGCTCGGTATTGTTCAGGATCTGCGTCCATTCGGTCGCCCCACCCGTCACGGTGCCGGCATCGGCATGAACGACCGGCAACCACGCGGCCGCCGTCAGCGCAGCGACTGCAATTCTAGTTGATCGAGAGAACGTGTTTCGCATTGTCCACTCCCCTTCCCTGCAACCAGTGCATCGGCCAAGCCGGTCCATGTTGTTGGCTGAGATCATCGATGCGTTTGAGATCGCTCTTGCCCGACGCGCCGACAAAGGCGAGCGCGACGGGTCCAAGTGTCATATCGAACAGACGCCGCCCTTCTGGAGACGCGACGTAGTATTCCCGCTTCGGAATGGCTGTTGCGACGATCTCGATCTGCCGCTCGTTAAAGCCGATCCGTTCGTAGAATTCGCGGGTTCCCGGTTCCCGAGCGGCGCCATTCGGCAGGCATATCTTGGTCGGACAGCTTTCCTTGAGCACATCGATAATACCGGACTGCTCGGCATCCGAGATCGACTGCGTGGCGAGAACGACGGCGCAATTGGCCTTTCGCAGGACCTTGAGCCATTCCCTGATCTTGTCACGGAACGTTGCGTGACCGAGCATCAGCCAGGCCTCGTCGAGGATTATCAGGCTTGGGTTCCCGGCCAGGCGCTTCTCGATCCTGCGGAAGAGATAGAGAAGGACGGGGACGAGATTGCGCTCGCCCATATTCATGAGTTCCTCGACTTCGAAGGTCTGGAACATCCCAAGCGTCAACCCGTCTTGCTCGGCATCGAGGAGCTGTCCCATCGGACCGTCGACCGTGTAATGGTGAAGCGCGGTCTTGATCTCGCGCATTTGAACGCCACTCACGAAGTCCGAGAGCGATCGGCCGCGCGCCCCGGCCATCAGGGCTATCTGACGAGCGATCGCGTTGCGGTGGTCGGGTGTGATGGTCACTCCCTGCATGGAAACAAGCGTTTCGACCCATTCGGCTGCCCATGCCCGGTCCCCGTCGGTCGAAAGCTCGGCCAGCGGGCAGAATGCGAGCGCACCCTCCCCTGCCCCGATCTCGTAGTGATCGCCGCCGGCGGCCTTGGTCAGCGGGTAGAGCGACTTGCCTTTATCGAAGGCGAAGATTTGCGCCGCTTCGTACCGGCGAAACTGTGCTGCGATCAGCGCCAGCAAGGTCGACTTTCCCGAGCCCGTCGGCCCGAAGATCAGCGTATGGCCGACATCGTCGACATGCAGGTTCAACCGGAAGGGAGACGAGCCGCTGGCGACTTGCATCAGCGGCGGGGCATTGGGTGGGTAGAAGGGGCAAGGCGCCACGGCGATGCCCGCCCATACGGAATTGACCGGAATGAGATCAGCCAGATTGCTTGTGTTGATGAGAGGTTCGCGGATATTGGCGTAGGTATTGCCTGGCAGGCTGCCGAGATAGGCCTCGGTGGCATTGAGCGTCTCGATCCGGGCGCCGAAGCCTTCAGCCTGGATCAGCCGTCGGACAGCCTCCGCTTGATTGTGCAGACGAGCTTCGTCGGTGTCGAACATGACGATGACAGGCGTGTAGTAGCCATAGGCGACCAGTTGCGACGAGGCAGCTGCAATCGCGTCCTCGGTTTCGGCTACCATCGTCATGGCGTCCTGATCGACCGAGCTGCTTTGGGTCTGGAAGAGCTGGTCGAAGAACGGCCGGACTTTCTGCTGCCACTTCTTGCGGGTGCGCTCGAGCTTCTGGCGTGCCTCCTGATCGTCGAGAAAGAGGAACCGGCTCGACCAGCGATAGGTGAGCGGCATCAGGTCGAGCGAATTGAGGATTCCAGGAAAACTCTCGGCTGGAAAGCCGTCAATGCCGACCACGGCCAGATATCTGCCGTCGACCATGGGGGAGAGCCCATGATGGAATTCTGCTGTGACCAGCCAGTCGAGATACATCGGGATCGCCGGCAGGCGGACGGGGTAGTTCTCACCGAGAATGCAGAAACGGATGAACTGGAAGAGCTCGTCATAGCGCGCCTCGCTTCCTGTCTCCGGATCAATAACCATGCGTGTTACCATGCGCCGGATCGAAAGCACGTTGCCGAGATACTGCTCGACCTCACGGATCGAGGTCTGGAACGAATTGAGGACGCGGTTCGCATAGGACTCTGATCGGCTTGCCTCGTCGGAATAGACGTATCGGGCCATGGCCGACCGACGCGGTTCCGGTGGCCGATAGGTCAGAACAAGGGCGTGCTGGCTCTCGTAGTGGCCGCGCTCCGCCTCGAAATGTGCGCGACGCTCTTCGTCGATCGCCCGTGTGACCGGATCTGGGAAATGGCAGATTTCTCGCGCCGGATAGGCCGTTGTCGGAACGCGGACCGCCTCGACCTGGATCATCCATCCGGTTCCGAGCCGTGAAAGGATCGTGTTGATCTGGCGCGACACCTCGTTGCGCTCTACATTGGTCGAGCTCTCCGAATCCGGTCCCGCAAAATACCAGCCAGCCATCAGCGAGCCGTCCTTCAACAGAATGATCCCGTCAGCGACCAGGCCCGCATAGGGCAAGAGGTCGGAAAACGACGGTTTTGAGTTTCGAAATTGCTTGAGCGCCACCATGAGAGGTTAGTACCTCCGCCATGGCGAAGATGTCGGCCGGTAGGCCGGCCGATAGCCGATGTGGCGCAGATAGACCTGCCGCATCATCGGATCGGCCTTGGCCATAATCCGGAGGATCCCGACAACGGCGATCCAGATCGCGATGCCGAGCAACACCGAAAACCAGGTCAGCACCACGAAGATGAGAATGACCGTGGCGAGCCCGGTCAAAAGCACGAGTTCGCGGTCGGCGCCCATCAGATGGTTCGGCCGCGACAAAGCGCGATGGATGGGCGAGCGGGAAGGGGTGCGCCGGCTTCAGCCATCAGTCCCCTCCCCTCGCCCGCCCGGGGTCACCTGATCTGGGAGGCCGATCGAGGCGCCCGATGCGCCGAACAGTCCGACGATCTGGGTCGCGCCAAGCAGAATACCGGCGACAAGGACGACATACATCAGCCGCCGCGCGAAGTCGTTGAGTTCGCCGCCGAAGATCAGCATGCCGCCGGCGACCGCGACGGCGGCGAGTGCGATGAAGCCTGCAACCGGGCCGGTAATTGATTCCTGGATCTGCTGGAGCGGTCCTTCCCATGGGAGGCCGCCGCCAGAACTGGCGAGAGCTGGAGACGCGACGCCCACGCAAAGCAAGGCAACGATCGCTCCCATAGAGACGTTTCGGCGGAAGTTATGCGGCATGGCTGTCCTCGTCGATCTGGGAATTGTGGTCTGTTTCGTAAGTCGCGCCGTCGAAACCGGTAACGCGCATCACGTTACGCACACGCCGACCGGTCGCCGTTCGTTCAATGGAGACGACGAGATCAACCGCTTCGCCTATCACTTCCCGCATCGGCTGCTGGCTCACCTCGGCGGTCAGTTGTTCCAAACGCCGCAGCGCGGAATGCGCGGTGTTGGCGTGTAGGGTGGTGATCCCGCCCGGGTGGCCCGTGTTCCATGCCTTGAGAAGGGTCAACGCGGCGCCGTCCCGGACTTCACCGACTATGATGCGATCGGGACGCAAACGCATCGTGCTTTTTAGAAGCCGCGCCATGTCGGTACTGTCGGTTGTGTGCAGGCAAACTGCGTTCTCTGCCGCGCATTGAATTTCGGCCGTGTCTTCCAGAATGAGCAACCGATGCGATGGAGCAGACTGTACGATTTCCGCGATGACCGCGTTGGCCAATGTCGTCTTGCCCGATCCCGTTCCACCGGAGACGACTATATTCAGCCGTTCCTGAATGGCGCGTCGAATGAGGCTTGCCTGAAGCCTGGTCATCACGCCGCCGCTCACATAGTCCGCAAGCGGGATCAGACGGGATGCGCGGCGGCGGATCGTAAAGCTGGCCCCGCTCACCACCGGGGGAAGCAGACCCTCGAACCGATGCCCGCCGATCGGCAGTTCACCTGAAATGATGGGCCGCTCATCGTCTGCCTCGGTCTGCAGGGCGTGAGCAACGCTGCCAATGATGATCTCGGCCGCGCCCACCTGTAGCTCGCCAATCCTTGCCATCCCCTCGCCCAGCCGCTCGACAAACAGCCGTCCGTCCGGGTTGAGCATGATTTCAACGACATCGTCGTCCTCGAGTGCCGCGCAGATCACATCTCCGAGCGCCTCACGCAGTTTGCGGACGAGCCGGGAATGGGAGGAACTCGTGCTCATAGATCCTCTCCAATTGACGATTTTAGGCGCCGCTCGTCGTGGTCAAATCTTGTTTGCATCGCATTCACCGTTGCTACTTGTGGGTGAGTTGCGGTTGTGATCGAATAAGAGAAACGGGTCACCCCGGCAGAACTGCCGGGATGGTCTATCAAGTCGTGTGTGCAAGCGGTCTGGTACGAGCATGGACCCGACTCACATCACTGAGTCGGGACCAGATTTGCCTTTTTTCGATCGACTCGCGATCGACACTGCGACGGAAGCCGATATTTGCTGTGTGTGCCTCGGCATAACTGCCGGGATAAAATTACGTCATGTTTCGGGTATGATGATCCTATAAAATATTGAGACTGTTAGGAAAATAGCGTTTTCTTCAGAAGGTTTTGTGCGAGTGGTGCGGCGCGTGATAAGAGTTTGTTAACCAAAATATTCTTGCTCAGCCACGCTTACGGAGTATCATCACGGAAATTCCTCCATTTTGTGGAAATACCGTGATTGAAAAGATTAGCGTGAGCGCGCCGATGCAGGTTGATAGATTAGAACTCCCCAATGTCGACGACGTCATTGGCGAGCACGCTGATCTTTTGAGCTCTCAGTTACAAAGCATCAGCGAGGCGCTGTTCCCACCGACTGCAAGCAAAGCGCTGCGACGGTTCACTTCCGGAGAGGCCGCACGATTGATCGGGGTTTCTGACTCTACTTTGCGCAAAATGACCTTGGCGGGCGAAGGCCCGCAGCCGGAGACAACCAGTAACGGGCGGCGGCTCTATTCTCTGGCTAATATCAACGGAATTCGGCAACTTTTTGCGCAAAATGCTCGTGGGCGTGAAGCAATCGAATTTGTGCCGCACAGACGGGACGGCGAACACCTTCAAGTGCTTGCGGTCACAAATTTCAAGGGTGGTTCGGGAAAAACGACGACATCTGCGCACCTTGCACAATATCTAGCACTTCAGGGGTATCGTGTGCTCGCTGTCGATCTTGACCCACAAGCCAGTCTGTCAGCACTGTTTGGTGTTCTCCCGGAAATGCATGTTGGACACAATGAAACACTTTATGCAGCAATCCGATACGATGAAGACAGGCGCCCGCTCCGAGATGTTGTGCGTAAGACCTATTTTGACGGCCTTGATTTGGTACCGGGCAATCTTGAGCTTATGGAGTTCGAGCACACGACACCTAAGGCGTTAGCTGTTGGCAGTTCGTCCGACGATGGCGGGATCTTCTTTGCGCGGATCGCAAGCGCACTGGATGGTGTTGCTGACGATTACGATGTTGTCGTTATAGACTGCCCCCCCCAACTGGGCTTTTTAACCCTTAGCGGTCTGTGTGCTGCGACGTCGATGATCGTCACTGTTCATCCGCAGATGCTTGATGTGTCATCAATGAGTCAGTTCTTGCTAATGACGCGGGATTTGCTGGGAGTCGTGCGTGATGCCGGTGGCACGCTCAAATTTGATTTTGTCCGGTATCTGCTCACGCGCTATGAGCCGCAGGATGCCCCGCAAACGAAGGTAGTCACGCTTTTGCGGAATCTATTTGATGACCATGTTCTGACGAATCCAATGGTTAAGTCCGCCGCTGTATCTGATGCCGGCCTCTCAAAACAAACGCTTTATGAAATTGGCCCCGGAAACCTCACCAGAACAACTTACGATCGTGCGATGGAATCCCTCGCTGCCGTCAACGGCGAAATCGAAGGACTGATGAAGCTGGCTTGGGGGAGGCCGTGAATATGGCTTATCGAGGTGCAGAGAATATGTTGTTGGGAGCTCCCAACAACTTCTGTAGCGTCGACGAGACGGTACCCGAGGAAGCCCTTGTTGGGAGCTCCCAACAGCTCCCCTCCTCCGATACTGTCGGAACTGAACGGGTGGTCCAATCATGAGCCGGAAAGATGCAATCAATTCCCTATATATGAAGAAGCCAGTCTCATCAGTCAGTGAGAGCGACAGGCATACAGATCGTGTTCGTACCGGTGCGATTTCTGCAATGGGTACCTCTCTCAAACAAATGACAGATAGCGCTAATCTCGCATCGCGCCTGCAGGAGAAGCTGGAAAAAGGCGACGTTGTGGTGGAGGTAGAGCCGGACGCGGTGGAGCCATCGCCAATTGCAGACCGCATTCCAATCGAGATCGACCCAGCATTCGATGAACTGGTGAGGTCCATCGCCGACAATGGCCAGCAAGTTCCGATCCTGGTGCGGCCGAGCCCAGCAACTCGAGGTCGCTTCCAAATCGCTTACGGCCGTCGTCGTCTGAGAGCTGCGCAGATTCTCGGCCAATCGGTTCGGGCGATTGTACGAAATCTCACTGACCATGAGCTTTATATCGCGCAAGGACGAGAAAATCTCGATCGAGAAGACCTGTCCTTTATCGAGAAAGCGTTCTTTGCGAAGAACTTGGAAGAGTCCGGGTGCGACCGTATGACTATCATCTCCGCGCTATGCTCAGACAAAGCAGATGTTAGCAGATACATAGCTGTCGCACGGCGAGTTCCTGAACGTCTTGTGAAGCGAATTGGTCCTGCTCCGAAAGCCGGCCGCGCGCGTTGGCTGAGACTTGCCGAAGGATTAGAAAATGCCGGGGATGAAATCAATGTAGACGGCATTCTTGACGACGAAAGGCTCGTTAACTCCGGCAGTGATGTCAGGTTTCAGGCTGTTTTGAAGTCAATGGAGACAAAATCAGTAAGGGCTAAGGCCAGCCGTACAGACCTCTGGAAGACACCGGCAGGAAAACGTGCGGTTCGAATCGAAGCCCGTGAAGGAAAAACCGCCATGATCTTCGAGAACAAGGTCGTCCCTGAGTTCGCGCAGTTTGTGTCAGCGCGTCTGGATGATCTCTACCGGGTATTTGTATCGAACAGAGAGGAGGATAGCGATTAACCATCGGCCGCATCACGCGGTCATGATAACAATCGGCAAAGAAAAAGGCCCCCGAAATAGTTTCCGGAAGCCCCTTCTTAAGTTTAGCAACAAGAGAATCGCACTTCCCGGAATCACAGTCAAGGCTCTTTTGGATTATGAGCGCCTTTTCGGCGAGCAGTTTTCTATTGCCTAGCAATAGGTGAAAGAAAATGCATACGCATATCTCCACGACGCCCTTTGGGCGGCGGCCGATGACGCTTGGCCAAATGGCAAGTCAAGTCACCGCGAAATCCATACCCGAGGGAACAACGGTCGAGAAGTGGAAGGTCTTCCGCTCGATCCGTGAAGCTCGTGACCTTCTGGGCGCCACAGACCGGTCCCTGGCCATTCTCAACGCGCTCCTATCATTCCATCGGGACAGCGAGCTTTCGGGCGACGGTACGCTGATCGTTTGGCCGTCGAATGAGCAACTCATGGCGCGCGCCAATGGCATGCCGCCCACGACGCTGCGCCGGCATCTGGCCGTCCTGGTCGATTGCGGACTGATCATTCGTAGAGACAGTCCGAATGGAAAGCGCTTCGCGCGCAAGGGCCGTGGAGGAGAGGTCGAACAGGCCTATGGCTTCGACCTCTCACCGATCGTGGCCCGCGCCGAGGAGTTCGAGCAACTCGCGGAGGCGGTTCAGGCCGAGAAGAAAGCCTTCAAGGTCTCCAAGGAACGCCTGTCTCTGCTTCGTCGGGATGTTGTGAAGATGATCGACGCCGGCCTCGAGGAGGGCGTTCCAGGTAACTGGGGTCGTATTAGCCAGATCTACCAGGAGATTATCGGGCGCCTTCCGCGCACGGCACCGCGCCAGGTCGTCGAAAGCCTTTGTGACGAGCTCCAGGAGTTGTGGACCGAGGTGCATGACATGCTGGAACTATTCACGAAAACACAGAATATGGACGCCAATGAGTCCCAGTATGGATGCCACATACAGAATTCAAATCCAGACTCCATATTTGAATCTGAAAAAAGCTCTGGAAAAGAAAGAGAAGCGGGCGGCAACACCCAGGAAAACGACAACCTGCGGAGCTTACCGAAGCGGGAGCTGCCCTTGGGGATCGTGCTTGACGCTTGCCCGAACCTGATGGACTTGGCTCAGGGTGGTCGAATACGCCACTGGAGCGATTTTTTGGCGGCCGTGGAGGTGGCCCGGCCGATGCTGGGGGTCAGTCCGAGTGCGTGGCGAGAAGCTTGCGACGCCATGGGCGAGGTTCAGGCGGCGATCACGCTGGCGGCGATCCTGCAGCGGTCCGATCAGATCAACAGCGCTGGCGGATATTTGCGCAGCCTCACCGACAAGGCGAGAGAGGGGCATTTCTCGACCTGGCCGATGGTGATGGCACTACTGCGGACCAAGCTGGATGCAGACAAGGCGGCAGCCACGACCGATAGGGAGCCGCCAAATGGCAACAAGGGCGGGGAAGGACGGTATGAGGTCTCGGAAGCGCTTCTGAAATCCCTGAACAAGCCCAGATCGTGATGGTGAGCGCTTTGGCTAGCCGACAAGCCGGCCCTGTGGTCGACGGAAAGTGCGAATATGCGTGTCTGCGGTCATTTGGAGCGCCGAAAAGATCATTGGGAGGCTGTTTCCGACTTCAGATGATACAGATAACCGAATGTTTGCTGTCGTCTAACGGATAGTTTTGTGAGTTTGAATATCCAGGGATTGAATTCTGGCCGGTTAGGTAATACCTAGTGAGAGATTGGTATTACCGTGGAGCGAACATGACCACTACCGTTACGGCAAAGGGACAAGTGACCATACCGAAAGCTGTCCGTGATCTGCTGGGGATAGTTCCAGGCAGCAAGGTTGATTTCCGCCGCGCCGCCGATGGCAGCGTGGTGCTTGCGCGCACTGATAAAGATCAGCCGGCGACCCGTTTCGCAAAGTTGCGCGGCCATGCCGGCAAGGGCCTAGACACTGACGCGATCATGGCGCTGACGCGTGGCGAAGCGTGACACTCATAGATACCAACGTTCTGCTCGACCTAGTCACCGACGATCCGAACTGGGCCGACTGGTCGATTGCCCAGCTTGAGGTAGCAAGCCTCAATGGACCGTTGTTCATCAACGATGTTGTCTATGCCGAGCTAGCGGTTCGATACGACCGCGTCGAGCCTCTCGAGGAGTTTATCGATGAGGCAGGCCTCGTTATCGCTCCGATGCCACGAGCGGCACTCTTCCTGGCCGGTAAAGTGTTCACGCAATATCGCAGGTCGGGTGGATCCCGGACCGGAGTCCTGCCCGACTTCTTCATCGGCGCCCATGCGGCTGTCAACGAACTTCCGCTGCTCACCCGCGACGTTGGCCGGTACCGCACATATTTTCCCTCGCTAAAGCTGATTTCGCCGGACGCCTAAGCGAACACCCCGTCAGACTGGCTGGATTCCCGGTTCAAGTGGGACCGAGGAGGGGACTTTTCCCCTCAACAGCCCGATGGCCCTGGTGAGATTGACATGGAACGGGCCGCGGCGGCGCTGGTAACGGATAACCGATCGTTTGTCCGTATATCTGGAGGAATTCCCCCATTGCCTCGAGTGGAGTGGTCGACTATATATCCCGAAGCATCTATATCATACAGGATATGAAATGACGGAGTGGAAGGTCGAGTTTCATGACCGCTTCAAAGGCGAGATTACAGACCTTCCAGCCGATGTTCGGGTCGAATTGCTCGCGCATCTGGTGCTGCTTCGCGAGAAGGGCTTTCGATTGGGACGACCTGAAGTCGACACACTCGAAGGCTCCAAACACGCGAACATGAAGGAACTGCGCGTCAAGGTGTTGAAGGTGCAATGGCGGTTCGCCTTTGCCTTCGATCCGGAACGAAAGGCTGTGGTTCTCTGCGGTGGTGCGAAGAGTGGCGTCAGCCAGAAACTCTTCTACAAGCGGCTGATCGATCTGGCGGACAAACGGTATGACGAGCATTTGAGCGAGTTGGAGAAGAAACATGGATGATCTCGATAAGCTGATGCAGACGCTTCCTGAGGATGAACGGCGCGCTGTTGCAAAGCGTGCCGACGAGCTTGTTGCGGCGCATAATCTGCGGGAATTGCGGGCACTCGCTGGACGGACGCAGGAAGACGTGTCCGCCGGGACTGGTTTCAAGCAAACCAATGTCTCAAGACTGGAGAAGCGCGCCGACATGAAACTATCGACGCTTCGCGATTATGTCGAATCCCTCGGCGGCACGTTGAAGATCGTCGCGGATATCGCAGGCAAGAAAGTCGATATTTCTGGTATAGCGGAGCGCTCTCGGCACAGTTCCAAGGTCTGAGCGAGCCACCGGCAGGGGAAGGGGCTATAGCCCTGCCGCCTTGGTCAGATTGACGCGGAACCGGTCGCGGCGGCGCTGATACTTGCGGGTCATTTCCGCGGAGGCGTGACCAAGGTGTTTTTGTACATATCGCTCATCGACCTCGGCCGAGGAGGCGAGGCCGGCACGGAGCGAGTGCCCGGCAAACAGGTGCTCGCGTTGGCTTTCTGACAGGTCACCGCGGACGCCGGCAGCAAGGGCGGCGCGTTTGACCAGGCGCGCAACCTCCTGGTCGTTGAGGCGCTCCGGCCCAACATCCTTGCCCTTCCCGTTCACACGGCGGAAGAGGGGGCCTTTGGCGAGTTTCGCAAATTTGATCCAGGTCTCTGTGGCAGAGACCGGGCAGGTAGCGTCGGAGGAGCCGCGGCCGATCTCCACCTCGCGCCAACCGGTCTTTCCGCGCAGCGTTACCAACAGGCCTTTGTCGAGGATCTCTATCCAGCCGCGCCCGTCCTCCGTTTGATCCCGAGCAAGGTCAAGGCCTGTGATCTCTGATCGTCGCAAACCGCCGGCAAACCCGATCAACAGCATCGCCCGGTCGCGCAAGCCACGCAGTGAGCCACGATCAAGCGTCTCAAGCATCGCTGTCAGATCTTCCGGCAGCAACGCTTCTTTCTGCCTGGGTGGAGCTGCGTGGGTGTTGCGAATACCGGCCATGACAGTTGCAATAGCGCGATCCTTCCGATCGAGCGCCATGCCGCGCTGGGTACAGTTCCAGCCGATGGCAGCCAGGCGCCGTTCGATGGTCGAAACGCTGTTGGGCTTGCCGTGCTGTGTGCCTCTGGAACTGCCAGATGACGAGCCTGAGGCACAAGCTGTGATGTATAGTCCGACAACTTCCGGATCCGGGGGGAAGGGAGAGAGGTTCTGGCGGCGACACCAGGCCGTAAAATGCTTCCAGTCGCTGGCATAGGCCCTTCGTGTGTTGGCGGAAGACGCCGCCTCGACATAGGTCCGGGCGCGGTCAGTCAGGTCCCGGAGATGCGCCGGCATGCCACCACCTGTCTCCGGAATAGGGGAGGGGAGACCGGCCGGCATCTCGGTCGCAGAAACATCACCGGAAACCGCCGTGCTGTCAGGCGGCGCTGAATGCTCCTGGGCGTCGTTTTCGATGTTTTGCTCGATGATTTGGGCTGTCGTTCGTGTTTCATCGGTGGACACCAACGTATTGATTTCTTTAGAAGAGCGTTCGGAGTTCATTTCCGGATTCCTGTTGATCCAACGGATTATTTGCATTCAACGAGCGGACTAAGTTTGCAGGAGTGGAAACTCCCCATTTCCGAGACCGCGCCCGTAGCCAAGCCGGTAACTCCGCTATTTCCAACTCTTCTCATCGTTTGCCCTGCTACACGGTCCGCTGATTGAGTTCGAACCCGGTCCGCTCAATGAACGCGAATTCTCGTCGATCTGACGCTCAAAAGGGGCTGTCCGCCGGTGAAAAACGAGCGACATGGGCCATTCCCTCTATAAAGAGCATTATGAACGATAATGCAATGTTATCAGTCATTATAGGACGAAGACAGGCAGTGCGGTTATGATCGAAATAAATAGCTTAAACTGCACGCCTGGTGTAGCCTCGCAGTCATGGATTCGCTCGCCGTCGCCCCTGCTCGGACCAAACTGCCGCTGGCGAATTTACCGGCCTGGGCCTTGCCGCGCGGCCGCGAGCCCACGGAAGCGGACGCCGCCTTCGCCGCCGGCATCGCTCTGAAATCGCTGGATGATCTCGTCCGGGCCGAACCGGTCTGGAGCGGCTGCTGGCGCTCCCGTCAGGCCCTGAAATGCGCCGCGGCGGCGGTGCGGCTGATGGGCCGCAACGAGGACGAAAAGGCACTGCGCGACGCCGTGCTGCTGACCGCGGCTGGTGACGATCCCGGCCCGGCCGGAAGGGTGTTTCTGACCTACAAAAGGCTCGCGACTCGCAAACCGGGGTTTTCATCGAAAACCGTCGCCGAATTGGCCGAACTGCTCGGGCTGTCGTGGGACGATGGATTGGCCGCCGCGCTCGACTACGCCGATGCCGCGTTCCAGTCCGGTCGGCCAGCGCCGTTTGCGGCGGCGGATCTGGTGTCGGCAATTGTTGCCGCGCGCCCCGACGCCGGGCCGCTTGTCTGGGCGCTGGCCGACATGCTGATCGCCGCGATGCTGAAATGGGAGCGTCCCGTGCCGCTGCTGATGGGCGAGCGCTACAGGCCGGCCTTCCGGACGCTTGGGGGCCCGGGACGCGTCCGCCCGGGCGAGCCCGGTTTCCCGCGCGCCGTCTGCCTTGCGCTGGTCGAGGCGACGGGCAGCGCCCTGCGCTCGGCGAGTGAGATCGCCCGGAGGGCGGACACCCTTGTGACCGTGGCGCCGAAGGTGCGGACCAAGGGTGCCGGCGCGGTCATCGCAACACTGCTCGAGGAAGACGCCGTGCCGGCGTCGGCGCCCGGCGCCAACCTCTCCCGCTGGGCCGCGACCCGGCTTTTCGACCGATTGGAGAGTTTCGGCGCCGTGCGCGAGCTCTCCGGCCGGTCGTCATTCCGGATTTACGGGTTGTGACGATGGCGGGGAAGAGCGCAACCAGGCCGCCGCGTCGGCAGAACAATGATCCGCAACACGAGGTGTTGTTCGATCGGGAACTCGAGGACTTGCCGCCGGAGCTGCGCTGGCGCGAATGGATGCTGCGGGTCGAGGCGGTGATCTTTGCCTCGGCCGAACCGGTGACCCGCGATATGCTGGCGCGGGTGGTCGGAAAAGACTGCAGCATCGACCTGCTGATCGACGACCTCCAAGACGAACTGCGCGACCGGCCCTATGATCTCGTGTCCGTCGCCGGCGGCTGGCAGCATCGAACCCGTACCCGTTTCGCCGACACCATTCGGGCATCCACCGCGCCGACGCGCTCGGCCGCCGCGGCGCTGTCGGAGTTCGAGGCGATGGTGCTGATGGCGGTTGGATATTTCCAGCCGGTGACACGCGGGGAGCTCAGCAAGATCTTTGGCAAAGAGGTCAGCCGCGACACGATCGGCGCGCTGCGCAACGCCAACTTCCTCGCCTCTGGCCCCCGCAGCCCCAGGCCGGGGGCGCCCTATACCTATGTGACGACGAAGCACTTCCTCTCCGCCTTCGGCATGGAAACGCTGCGCGACCTCCCCGACATCGAGGCGCTCGAGGACGCCGGGCTGCTCAGCCGGAAGGCTGATTTGGTAGCAGTTTTGCCGGCCGAGCAGGACAGTAACGAAGAGTAGGGGCGAGCCAAGCGCGTTGGCTACCGCGCAAACGCCTGAGCCAACGTGCCCTCATGCACCACCTGAGGGCCACGGCCCTCCGCCCGCAATTCAATCGCCCGGATGATCTTCAAGCCTTCGTGGCTATGTTTCCAATCGCGGGAGGCTTCTGCTGCGACGCACAGATAGTGCGTGTTCCGGCAAACGTTACCTTTGAACTCACCGCCGCGGTCGGAAATCATTCCTTGGATTGCCTTACGTGGGCCGAGCGTGAATTTTCCTGTTAGAACGAACATCCGTTGATCGAAGACGACGTCGTTGTGATCATTTAGGGCACCCTCGATGACGCCTACATTGCCGAATGTAGCGATCCCGGTGTCAGTGGCACTATCGCCGACCAGATGAGTGATCCATGTGCAAATGTCGTCAGATTCGTCTGGCGTAATCCGCCCGTCCGCTATGGAGCGCTTCACGGCATTCCTCACATCACGCACCCGCCGATCCGCTTGAATGCGCGGATACTCGTCTATCCTCGACAGTAACCGTTCGGCCTCCTCGGGCGTTATGTGATTGTCACAGGCGATCCCGGCACAGAATCCGTAAAGCTCGTTGATTTCGTCCTTTTCACTCTCAACGACAAAGTCGCGAGAACGTACATCCACGATGCTCTGAATGATCTCGTACACTTCCCTGGGCTCATTCTTCCAAATGCGGAGGTCTTCGATGAGTTCGTACGCATCAGGATCATGGAGCAATCTAAGGAAATTCTCTGCCTCCACACTTAGCGGTTCGAATTCGGCAGTTTCGACGTCGTTGCTCGCCAAGATTCCCTTCAGAAATCCCAGCCAGTAGCCGAGCGCCTTTCGATTATTCGCCAGCGCGTGAATTCGGCCTAGTGCTGCTCCCTCATGTTCAAGCTTGTCCTTGCCCGGCTGTCGTGCGTTCACCGTAGAATCCCTCATTGCAAAGCACCGTAGATACAACCTATCAACGAGGCTGCAAAAATGCCAGAACCGAGCGAGAGATCGCAAGATTGACGGTGGGTGGCAGCATGCGTCTCGCGCGGTTGATTTGGATTTTTGGATTGAACGCGGGATCAGGATGCAACCATGGCAAAACCCGGATTGCATTTCGAAAAGTCGCTCTGATGCTGTAGAACAACGCGGTGATCAAGGCTGAGAAGATCAACATCGATCAATTGATGCATCGGTCCGCCATGGAGGAGCCGTAGCACCTCTGACAATGCCAACGTGGCAGCGATACAGCCTACAAAGGGCGCACCGATGGCTTTTCCCGCAAGCAGCGTCGTTCCACAGCGGTCGAGCACACCGTCCGCCATAAGCTTGGCATAGGCGGGCCGGTCCTCGACCTTTTCGGTCTTGCCGTTTTGCTTCCAGATCTCCGCGGCGGGGCGGCGGCCAGGCAACACGTGGAGCCGCATAGTGCGGAAATCCCGATAGCCACGGCCGAGCCCGGCTTCAACAATCAAATCGAATCCAACCTGATCCAGGGCTCTCCGGCCGAGGCCGTTATCGAGCCCACAAAGCGCCAACGCCGGTTCATCCGGCTGACGCTTGAAATCTGCCGCGAACAAACGTTCCTGCAGAGAGGTTGTGAAGCCCCGTTGCTCCGCCCATGTCGCCATCACCCGCGTCTTCTTCTGGCCGACCATGGTGGCGTCGGTAAGGATGGAAGTGCTTGTCGTCGACTCGGTAATCACGTCGACATCCTGAAGGACAAGTTTTACCTCTGAGGGGTCCTTATAGGGCAGGAGGCCAAGACCCCACAGATAGGCCTGGCCCAGATGGCCGAGGCCGATCAACCACAGACGAGACGGCAGGTAGGTCAATGCCGGTTCGCTTCCATCCGATTGTAGCCAGTCCACGTCCGAACCGGGGCGCCATAGCGAAAGCCCAACCGGGCGCCGTCCGACCGCGGACGAACCGCCACTGGCGTACAGAAATGCTTCGTTCACTGCCAAGCTCGCGGCAAGCATTCCGGCTAACGGCATAGAGGTGCCGCCGGTCGGACGAAGCTCGGAGTGGATCGGCAAGATGCCGCCACGCCAGCCAGCCGTCGCCGTCCGGATGCAAAATCCTTTACGCCGCTCACGAGCAGCTCCACCGATTACGATCGTCGGTGTGCCGTCTGCGATGGCGCCAGATGTGCCGCCCAGTGCCTTCACAGCATCGGCCAACGTCCGCCCGAAGGGCATTGCCAGCGACAACGGCGTGTCCAGCGGTCCGCCAACCGAAACCCCGCCCAGGAATACCCGCAGACCAAGAGCGACGGTCGTCAGCAACGCGGCCTGCTGTACCGGGTCGGAGGCTGTGGCATGATCGATCTCAACGGCCAGCCTGTAACCTTGAAACAGGGCGTTCGCTTCCTCGACGCTGGCGGCTGTGCCACTGTCGATCGCATGTTTAACCAGCCGGTGAAGGGAGTCTGCCGAAATCTGTGTGGTCATGATGCGTCCCTTGTTAAAACAATCCGATATGGAAAAAGCTGCGGCGCTCCGAAGTTGGCACCACCTGCCATTGCTTGCTTCCGAGATAACGATAGATGCCGATACCGGATCGCGGCTGAGCGCCAATCGCAAAGTCCGGGAGGATCAGGGCGAGATGGCCGGCACGCGAGATCATGGGATGATCGCGATCGGAATTGCTCTGCCCGGAACCTAGTGGATGGACATGGACATCGGCCACGACCGTGAGGCCGCGCGCCTTGCAAATCGCCCAGAGGTCACTGAAATACCGGCCATTGAAACGGACGATGCCGGTGTCGAGCGAATGTAGATCGAGATCGTCGTAGAGCACGAAATCGACGATGTGGGCTGCTCCGCCCTCGCGATACCCGAGGAGGAAGGCGCCACTCTCGCGGCTGCGATCACGCCCGCGCTCGCGCAGCCTTGCCTTCAGGCGGTGCCACAGGAACCAGGAGCAGGAAAGCTCATGCCGCGGGGCGAAGAGGCGGCGTATAGTCGCGCGAGTGAAGTAGTTCATGAACAAGCTCCAGATATTGGACGATTCCATCGGCGGGGCGCCAGATTTTCGAGGGCATTTCGGAGCGCCAGTTGTCATGACCGACGAAGCTTTCGCGATCACAGGGCAGGTAAAGGGCAGTGCCGCTCTTCCAGTCTGTGCGGAAGACTGCGGACACGCGGCCACTCTGGCCGCGCGGCCAGAGATCGAATGCAAGGACTTGGTTGGTGCTCATATCCCAGGGGCCGCCCGTCGGCGGGCTCTGCGGATAGCCGGCGCAGTTCAGCCGGAGTACATACTCCCGACCATCCTTGGCGTTCATGACAATGAAGGCGAACGGCCAGGTTACGGCAATGAGCCGCCAGCGGCCTTCTGCCTGGCCGAGCCGGAACGTGGCCTTCGCCACGTCCGCCTCGAAGGCTCGCTGATCGGGGCCGATCATGCGAAGCCCTCCGCCGCACCGTTAACACGTTCGTCGGGGACGAGATCGAAGGCGAGATTGCAGATCTTGCTTTCGGTCAACGACCCGATATGCGTTCCGGGCGCCGGGCGATCATGCGTGCTTGCGATCTGCAGCACGTGTTCACCGGCTTCGTCCTCGGACATGCCGAACTTCTTTTCGGCCGCCCAGCGCTTGACCCGTGCGACCGTGGCGCTCGGCGGAAAGCGGCGCTCGACCGACTCACCATTGAACGTGACCGTCACCTCGACATGACGGCAATGGTGGACGTGGACCTTGAGCCCCTTAGGGCTGGCGCGGTCCTTGACGAGGATGGATTCGTCGAGCGGCTCGTCCTCATCTTCGAGGAACAGCAATGCGCCGTGGGTTGCCCCGTGCTTCTCGATGAGGATGGTCTTGAGGGCGGCGAACGCCGTGTCGGGTTCGATCTCGATATGCGCGATCTCGCCGATGCCTTCGCCCTGGTAAAAAACGTCGATGAATTTCATGTCTGCACTCCGGGGATCGAAGTGCGAGGCCCTATTGCCTGGCTTCGTCCCTTACCTCCTTGATCGCCAGCAGAGGAGGAACCCGGAAAGCCAGAACGAAATTTTTTAATCGAGCTTCAGCGGACCCGGCGGCGTCGCGGCGCAAATGAAGAAATGTGGACACCGGGGGCAGGTTATCGCATCGGTCTCCGTGGGAAATGCACCCGCGGCGATGCCGGCCAGCATCGTCTCGCTCTTTTTTTGCCGATTGCTAATCTTGGTCGTGCTGATCTCGACTCGCTCTTGGGTTTCATCGGTCAAATGCAACGCGTGAACGACAGCCCGGCCACCGAACTGGCTACGGGCAGCAAGATGGTAGAGGGTGTATTCGAGCCGGTCGTACTCGTCACTGCGTCTGTATCCGGTGCGAACACGACGGATGACGATTGTGCCATCGGGCAATTCGGCCACTTCGTCCGGCTCGACCAGCACACGACCGTCATTTGGAAAGTCGATGGCGAGGGGTTGCGCGTCGCCGAAGCGATGGCCAGCGCCGGCTTTCAGCAATGCACCGATCAATCTCGATGCAAGTTTCCGGTAGTCATCGGCGAAGGCGTGATCGACCGGCCCTCGTTCCTTCCAGATCGCCTCGAATGCCGTTTCCGCTTCGGCAAGACTTGGCTCTCCGGCACGTCGAGTCTCGGCAAGCCAGCGCAGCAATTCATAGAGACAATCGTGGGTACGGGAAAACGCCGTGGGTTTCCGAGCGCCACCCAGGCCCAGAACGTGCGTATAAAAGAACCGCCGCGGACACTTTTCGTATGAGCCGAGACGACTGTCCGTCAACACCCAGTTCGATGGCCAGGAGATTGCGATTGGCTCGGGCTTTGGCGCATCTGGAGGAAGCGCAAGTAGGGGCGGATTTACCACGTTCATTATGAGCGTAGCAGGAAGCCAGTCCAAAAACGGCGAGGGCGATCGGCCGTTTCCATTTCGTTGCTTTCGCGCATGATAGAGACGGAGATGAGTTCGAGCGCGCGACAAAGCCACAAAAAAAAGACATTGCTCCTCGTCCTCATGGGCGCGCTTGGCCTCGTCAGCGGGCAAAATACTTCCGACGCTGTCGATCATGCCATTGGGCGGTGGGCAACGTTGGCCGCGGTTCGAACTCGGGAAACTTGCAACCGTCAGTCCCGGCACATGTACACCTTCGAATTCGAGGCCCTTGCTGCCATGAACGGTCATCAGACGAACCGCGTCCAGATGCAGTGCTGCGGCAGGAACCTGTCGCAAATCTCGCTCTTCCGCCAACAGAACAAGCTGGCGGACGCGGTCGAGCGTTCGCTGAATCGGGAGGCCAGCCCCCACGGGGCTTTGCTCCCGTACGAAATTGAGGAACTGCCACACCGCCACCGCGCGCATTCGTTCGGTTACGGAGGTGGCCTCGCCCAGCTGCCTTGCCAGATCGGTACGATCGAGAAGATAGACGGTCAGAAACTCCCAGGCACTCATGTTCGAGCGAAGTGGTGCCAAATCGGTGGCCAACCGGGCAATCCCAACGCGCCCTGAGGCTGATAACCCTGGAGCATTAATCGCCTCCGCGAGGCCCGCCAGCGCGGGCTTGCCAAGTGATCGCAGATGGCGGCTGAGACAGTGCGAATCCTGCAGCCTTAGACCATACCGAGTCATGGCGCCGACGCGCACCAATGCGTCGCCGAACGGATCGACGGCCAGACTCAGCAGCGCCAACAGGTCACGAACCTCCTCCCGCTCGAACAAACTTCCGAGATGAAGGACGGGAATGCCGCGCGCCTCAAGCGCCGATGCGATCTCATTCAGCCGGCCGTTGGTTCGGCATAGAACAGCTTGATCGCGAAGTTTCACACCCTCTTTTTCAAGCTGACGAATGCTGGCTGCTACCCCTTCCACTTCGTCATCCAAGGTCTCGAAGCGCCGCAGTTCGGGGCGGCCAGGGCCTTGACCCCGGTTAGCCTCCAATGCGAGGGGCAGCATGCCCCGTGAGGCGCCCATGTGCGGGGCAACGGCGACGAAACTGCGCACGATCTGTTCGGTCGAGCGGTAGTTGACGCCGAGTTGATCGATTACCGCACCGGGGTAGTCCGTGGCGAACCGGACCATATTTTCCGACGAAGCGCCACGAAAACGGTAGATGGATTGCCGCGCATCACCAACGACCCAAAGGCGTTCACCGTCTCCGGCGATCATCTTCAAGAGACGCGCGCTTGCGCGGTTCACGTCCTGATATTCATCGACGAGGACGTGACGATGACGAAGCTGAACGCCGATGCGAACGGCCTCATCCGCCTCCAGCAACTGCGTCGGACGCATGATCAGATCGCCGAAATCCACGCCGCCGTGCCTGCGCACAGCCGCCTCGTATAGATCGTAGACATCCGCAATTTCGAGGCATTTCGCGGCAGCAATCTTTGCATCCTCGTCGCCGCCAGCATCCGCTTCCATCGCCTTTGCAAGTTCGCGATAGCGTTGTGGACCGACGATTTCATCCTTGGCGCGGGAAATTGCTCCGACGATGTCACGCAAGACCATCGCGGGGTCCCAGAGGTTCCGGTAGTGGACGAGGGGAAGCGTCGGCAGAATGTCTTCAAGTACCTCGATCGCATCACTGCGATCGAACAGCGACGGGTTCGGCGCAAGCCCCAGCTTGTCGTGATAACGGCGCACAAGATCGAGCCCGAACGCGTGAAACGTGCCGATCCAAAGTTTCGGCGCAGCCTCGGGTGCTACCGCAGTCAACCGCTCGGACAATTCTCCCGCAGCACGGTTGGAAAATGTCAGGATGAGGATTGCCGCCGGATCAATGCCCTCTGCCAGCAACGACAGCACGCGCTTGACGAGCGTTCGGGTCTTGCCGGTTCCCGGCCCCGCCTGCAACTGGAAGGGCTTTTCGCGATGCACCGCCGCGCGATCTTGAGACGGGTCGGGCTTTCGTGCCGGCGACTCGACCTCCACTTGTTCCTGCTCGGTCTCATCGGCCACTGTTGGCAGAAGCAAGGCATCGAGCACCTGTTGCCGGACCAGCGCGACAGGGAGCTTCGTTCGATCCGCGATTGCCGCGGCCGTCAAATTGTCTACGGCATGTAATTTGTACGCGAATGCGCGTGGCAGCAGAAGTTCTCGGGCGTAGACATTTGCCTGTAGTTCGCGTCGCTCTTTTGCACCGTAATCTTCGACGCGTTGAAGTCCGACAGGGGCGGCCTCGGTGCTCCGGGAAGGATCGATATCCGATGTCGCGCAGGTCGCCGAGCCGGCATGAAGCTCGGCATGTCCGAGTTCGTGCGCAACGAGCAGCGCGCGCGTTATCGGGTCACCTTCGTCCTCGCAGCAAATTGTTCCCCCTTGATCGTCGAACAGCGCTTTTGCGCCCTTCAGTGCCGGGTCGCCTCGCGGGAGCCAAACGAGTTCCAGATCGCGGTGCGAAACTGCCGCTTGAACAAACGCAAGCAGATCGAACGGATCTTTGCCCTCCGCAAGCAACTCGCCGTGGAGTGTCGCCGCCGTGGTCCTGATCGGTTCGAAATGGTCCATGCGTTCAAAGTCCTAACAGATAGGCTTGCTGCTCCGGCGTCAGGCCCGAATTCTTGACAGCCTCATCAAAGCTCTGCTGCGCGCCGGTGGTTGGCTTGCCATCCGCTTTGAAAAACTGACCTGTTGGCATCGGCTGCCTTCCCGCGAAATGAGCAACGACCACGTCCAGCGGCGCTTTCAGCTCGTCGGCGACCCGTGCTCGGATGCCGGGCGGGATGGTGTCCGGATCGATCTGGCGATCGCGTAACTTGCCGACGAAAACGGCATTTGCGTTCAGTCGCGTGGCAAGGCCACGAAACTCACCACGCGATAAACCGCTGAACGGGTTGGGCGCGTCGGGGACGGTTGCGGGCTCGCTCACCGCCTTTGGTCCGCCGGTCGTAACGGCATGAAGCCGGTTCTGGAAGTGGCTCATCGCCCTGCTGACGGCGGGGCTCACGATCGTCGGGTCAATTGCCGCTTCCGTTGCTTCAACAGCGCGATTGCCGCGCAATGCGTCGACGGCAAGAGCGATGGCGAATTCGGTGAGCTCCGCGCCATATTGAGGATGCTGGCGAACGAGATCATCCAGCAGCCTGGCATCGGGGATTTCCTGGGCCGCGGATAGTGCGTAGAAGGCCTCCCGCAATGCGCGCGGGCTTGCGTTAAGGGTCTGGCTCATAGGTCCTCCTTGAAACGGGAAAGCTTCGCGGCGGCCCGTGTCAGCCGGTTGCGAATGGTTCGTCCCGTACAATTGCATCTTGTTGCAGCCGTCTCTTCTTCGGGATTGTCGGATTCTTCCTTGTAGCCGAGGACATGGACAAGCACGACGGCATCTCGCTCGTCTGGTGGTAGCGCTTCGATTGCCTGCAGGATTGGCTCGCGATCGGCATCCCATTCCTGCGTAGGCAAAACCCTGAATGCGTCCGACACCCTGGCAAACGCATCCTCGAAGGCATCGGGCATGCTTTTTACTTCAAGCTCCGGCATTTCGGCAACTTCTATGGAACGCTTGTTCCGCCGCTCGGCACGCCTGATGGCATCGATACGCAGTGCTCTGAATGCCTTGTTGAACTTGCATTCGTAGAAATCCAGTTCGTCGGGAAAGTCACCCGACCCGTCCATCACGAACAGCTCCGTCAGGTCGTCGAGGATTTCCTGTCGAAGGTTTGCGGCGTCCGGTATTGCGCCATCCGCGACCGTAACCCGAAGGTTGGCTTCACATCTGCCGAGCAATATGGGTAAGACCGCGGTCATCAGCGCCTGGTTGCCGGAACGTCGTCCCTCCCGAACGAGATGAACAAGGCATTCGGAGCGCAGATGGCCGGGATCGTTCCGATCAGTAATCAGCAGACGCCGCCGCAGATCGGTGGCTGAAAGCTGGACCGCTTGGTCGATCTGGGTTTCTACACTCGGCGGACGCGCATAGAGTACTCCATCCGATTCAGTTTTCAACGGTCGAGCCATCTCACCCCCTTGCTCAGCGCAGCAGCGGTTCGCGAGCGGTCATCAGAAGCGCTCAGCCTATTAATCGCGGCGGGGCGAAAAACCCGGAAAGCGAATTTAAAAAATCTTTCTCGCCCGTTCTTTCCCCGGCTGCGAGCGCGTCGAACCCTTGCAATTTGTCCCGCCAAATCAAATCTCCGACCTAGTCTGACTCCTCTTCAGACGCCGCGATGTTTATCGAATAAATCGACGGTGTCTCGATCCCTGCTCTTGCCCAGGCTTTCCCCGCGATGGAAGCACGGATGCTTGATTCGAGTAAGACCGTCCTATCCCTCGAAGCTAGCGACACCGAAAGAATGATCTTTCTGACACGCGCCGACCGCTGAAACGCATACCGCATCGAACACAGCGGTGAGAGCATGAGAAAACGCTGCTCTGTCAACGCCGCCGATACAACCGTGGCTTGACCTGAGAGCCCGTTCCGGTCAAACAACCGGCCGGCCCAAGGCCACCGCGAACTGTCCGGCTTCGCATCGGAATCACCGTCCGTCATCATTGGAATACGCACTGATTCGTTCGCGCAAAGTCTGTAATGTATAGGAGGAACGGACAACGCAGGATAGCGCGAAGCTCGGCGCAACGGCCAGAATATAGCTCGCGTCGTAAAGGCCGGTTTCTCGATACGTTGACAAAATGAGATGTGGTTTGTTCGTTCGTATCCCATCAAGGCGATGCAACCAAAATCCAGCAGTCGATACGTCAACTCAGCCGCTTCTGTGTACCACGTCCTGAACCCGATGATTTTAGACTGCCTTACTCGTCGACCAAGAGGTGCGCTCCGCGATGAACTCCGCGAACGGTTTGACGTTCATGTGGACGCTCGCCTGTTCAAGGCCAGCCAAATAAGTTGACCGATCTTCAACCCTAACCACTGTCCATGGAAACCCACCAGAGGCGAACATGGCGTTCATTAGGAAGCGCGCCATCCGTCCGTTGCCGTCAGGATAGGGATGAACATAGCCTATCAACCAGTGGCCAAGGACTGCCCTAACCGCTGGTTCGCTTTCCTTCTCCAGTAGGCCGAACAGGGTCTCCATTCCATCCGGAACCGCTTCGGAACGCGGTGGTACATGCCATGATCCGCGGAGATATACAGGGTGGTTTCGATAGCCCGCGAGGGCGCTGGGTTTCAGGATACCTGCGGCTACGGAGGGGCCGAACAGTTCGCGGTACCAATCCCTATGTTGCTTACGGACAACGGCTCCCGCCGGTGCACCGCGGAGAATCTCCGCAACAGATTCCTTTACGCTCTGAAACGCCTGCCAGTAACCGCGTGCTGCCAAGGCGTCGCGGTTTTGCCTATCCTGCTGATTCACGTCCGGATCCCACGTACCAGCGCGCACGCGATCAATGAGTTCCGGAGTAACGCTGTACCCTTCGATCGAAAGCGAGTGGTATGCGTCGTTCTTGTATATATCCTCGACCGATTTCATGAATTCGGTGGTGTCCGAGGGAAGCCCGGGGGCAGCAGGAAAAACATCAAGGACCGCCTGACGCTGGCTTTCCCAGATAGCATTGAGACGCGCCACAATGGGAGATCCACCAACGGCTAAGGTGGAGACTTGCTGGTTTTGATCGAACGGGTCGGTCTCTCTAACGTCGTACATCGCGCCTTTCATCGTTTTCAAGATATCGTCGGCGAACTCGTCTTTTCCTACGCGCCGAAATGCCCCGGCCAGACGGCCGGCCACGGCCGAATGCCCTCCGTCGAGCAATCTACCGAGGACTCCCGACACGTCGCGCACGGATTTCAGCACGACCTGGGCTTCGATAGGTGATCTTTGGAAAAACGCTTCAGCAACTTTCACCAGGGCGGCGTCCGCAGTATAGAACCTCAATCCGTTTTTCTCGACGAGATCAACACGCGGTGGCATTTTCTTGGTCTTGAGATCGTACATTGATGTGCCAAAAAGCAGTGATAGGTTGTTTCCCGTTGCCTTTGGACTGTTGACAATCACCTGGGGCGGAATCGCCGTTGCTTCTGCGTGGAGTAGCATCGATTGTTCCGGTGACAGATGCCATTCCTGTCCAAAGCGGTCGTTGCAGTAGAGGGAACAGAACTCCCAGAATGAAGCGTACCAAAGGGTTGTGTCGCCGTCCTGGGACTGGGGTCCCGTTGACATTTGCCAGCCGCGGATGACCTCTTGGAGAAATCCGCTCCGTGTAAGGCGCTCTCGGTGTAGTCGGCTGAACTCGTCGGACTTGAATATTCGACGCCCGCCATCCTGCAATGTTTTGAGGGCTTGCAGGGCGTCAGCCAACTTTTCATTTGGTGTAGCCATTCTAGGTTCTCACGACCTCGTTCTTCTTGTGCGAATTCACAATGCGGCATCTCGATAGGCCAATGGGCCGTATCATTGCACGTTTTTGCTGTCGTTTATATGCACGTGTTTAACGTTGAGTCAAGACGCGTTTAAATTGACGATTAGATAAACGTATTTAATGATGAGTCATTATACGTGATTGATGCCGTTCGCTCTCGCGTTTTAAATGGATAGGTGTGTGCCGAAATGTCCTTCGGAGCCCGAAAGACCGGCAACAGCAACAGCGTCACGATATCCGCGATTTCGGCAGCATTCGCCACCGGCGCGACGACGGCAAACTTCCAGCCTATCCGAGGCCATCGACGGATTCTGAATCCAACAGGATCATTGTTGCTTGAACACGGTCCACCGGAGGCGGTCCGTTCCTGCTCTCTGGTGATGGCCTCCTGGGGGAGTGGGAAAAAGGTGGGGTTCAAGCCGCAAGAGCAATCTTAGCTTGCTTGAGCCGACCATCGGCAACCGCTGCCCGAACCTGTAATACCCGATGGGCACCGGCAGGAGACCAACGCATCTGCCGTTTCTTGTTCATCCGAGCGTTCACGAGGCTATTGGCGGCGCTTTCGGCCGGAGAACTCGATATCGGCTGACCCGACCAATATCGATGGCAGTAGTCGACAATCGACGTTGTGTTCTGGACCAGGTAGGACCGGAGATTGCTGATCAATACGGACAATCGCTTGAGCTTTTGGTTGGCGTCACGAAGCGTGGCGTGCTGCTCCAGCTGGTAGAGCATATTCTTCACGGCTCTCGTCGCCTCCCTGACGTAGCCGCTCCAAAGCAGATGGCGAAGCCTCGGCACATCAACCGCAACATCTCGAAGGTAGATGCTCAGATCGCTGATATGCCTGAGGCCTTGCCACGTCTGTTCGATGTGCCGGAGCCGCATCGACAGATGGAACCAGTCAAGGATATGTGTCACGGGCTGCCTTGTTGCACTGAGCACGATGCTTTGCAGCCCGACGTCACCGTCGCTGAAAACAGTGACGTCGCGGCCAGGCAGCCACCCTTGCGCACGCATTGCGGCACGAACCGCATCGTGCTTGCCGGTGGTCACATGCGGTGCGGCCGCGAACTGACGCGGTAGCCGCCCCGGTGAAACAACGCGTCCCATGGCGATTTCGAAATGCCGGCTCTGATATCCGGGAACTGCACGGATATAGGCGCCATCAATGAAGACGGAAATGGGGGATCCGCCGGCCCGGCTCATGCGATAGGGACTCGCGGCATCCCACTTTTCGATCTGATCGGCCACCTTGGCGAGCCGGTTGACGACGGTTCGATGATTGTGTGGCCGCGCGGTCGGTACAAAAAAGGTCGAGTACACGAGCTGCTTCACGAAACGACAGGCGCGAACCGAGCTCAGCTTGGACGCGCTCCAATTCCGGAGTCGCTCTGCCCTTCAACAAGGTCTCGATGTTTCCGGTGTTCGTCTTTGCCGGCTTTCCGCAGGTGCAGCTGCGGAACCGAGGCACCCGCAGGTGACAAATACCGAAGAGCGAATGGACCGTGCGAGATCGATAGTCATGAACCGCTTGAAGGCGGCCACAGTCGTGACATTTCCTATCCTGCCTACTGGCTTGATCCACCTGAAACTGCGTAAGCTCTTCTTGCAGGCGACATTGTATCGCCTTGCCTTCTGCCAGAGAGAGGCCGAGCGCGTCGAAACCCACTCCGTCGACACTGCGGTCGACGGTTACAATTTCTCGACGCTGCGGAACGCCATCGGTGCCGATAACCTCAACCCAGACCTTCATCCTCAATTGTCCCATCACCGAGTGCCCTTTCCAGAAAAGGACTCGATTACCTGAAGGTTCTTACCCCCACCTTTTTCCCGCTCCCACCAGAATCCAACGATCTGCCCGCCACAAACGGACAAAATGTCCGGCACATAGAGTCTATAAAAAAAGATATTAAAAAGATTGCTCCCTCTACGGTCAATCCCGGTGAACAAACCACAAAAACCAAATCGACGATGAACCGAGACCCAGCACGCATGGCATGGGAAGACTTCACCCATGTTGCGGGATTTTTTCCCAGAACCGCCGCGTACAGGAGAAGCCCTCACCCGCATTCTATACGACCTCGGTCGATTGCTTAGAATAAGCCAAGACGAACTTCGGTATGGCATCCAGAAAGCTGGCGCGGGAAAACTGCTTCTCGTCTTCGACTACCTGATAGCAAGAGCAGACACGATCAAACACCCTGACGCCTATTTCGAAAGGATCCTACGCACACAACTTGCTCCCACATGAACTTCTTGACCGCGGTCAAGAACAACCGTGAGAGGGAAAGGAGTGTTGGTTTGAGGGTGACGGGAAGTGAGATCGGAAGAGTGGCTTCCGGCGCCCGTCGTGGAGAAGATCTGATGACGAAAGCTGTCCAGAAAATCACCCTGTCCCCGTCCCGGGATATCCCTTTTGACAAGCTGGTGCTGAGCCAGTCCAATGTGCGGCGCATCAAGGCTGGCGTATCGGTCGAGGAACTGGCCGCAGACATCGCCCGCCGCGGTCTCTTGCAAAGCCTGAGCGTGCGGCCCGTCTTGGCTGACGATGGGACCGAGACCGGCAAGTTCGAAATCCCGGCCGGGGGTCGTCGCTTCCAAGCCTTGTCCCTGCTGGTGAAGCAGAAGCGTTTGGCGAAGACGACTCCCATTCCCTGCATCGTGCGGGATGCTGCGTCCGACATCCTGGCCGAGGACGATTCCTTGGCCGAGAACATGCAGCGCGTCGCCCTGCACCCGCTCGACCAGTTCCGCGCATTTGTGGCGCTGCGCGACAAGGGCCAGAGCGATGCAGAGATTGCTGCAGCCTTCTTCGTGACGCCGCAGATCGTGAAGCAGCGCCTGAAACTCGCTTCCGTCGCCCCTGCCCTGCTTGAGGTCTATGCCGAGGATGGCATGACGCTGGAGCAGCTCATGGCCTTCACCGTGAACCCCGATCACGCGCGTCAGGTTCAGGTCTGGGATGTGATCCATTCATCCTGGAACAAGGAGCCATTCCAGATCCGGCGCATGCTCACGGAGACCTCGGTCAGGGCGTCCGACCGGCGTGCGGTCTTTGTGGGTGTTGAGGCCTATGAAGCGGCGGGCGGCACGATGCTGCATGACCTCTTTCAGGGCGATGACGGTGGCTGGCTCGAGGATCCTGCCCTGCTCGATCGGCTGGTGACGGAAAAACTCCAGGCCGAGGTTGAGACGGTTGCGGTTGAGGGCTGGAAGTGGATCGAGGTCGCGCTTGACCTGCCCTATGGCTACAGCCACGGTCTGCGGTCCCTGTCCGGCGATCCGGCACCAATGACGGATGACGAAGGTGCGGCCCATGCCAAGCTGCTCGCCGAGTATCGGGCGCTGGAAGAGGAATACGCGGGTCAGGATGAAATCCCCGATGAGGTCGACACGCGGCTTGGCGTTTTGGAAGCGGAGATGGAAAAGATCGAGACCCGGCCATTGATCTTCGATCCCTTGGAAATCGGGCAGGCAGGGGCGTTCGTCACGCTCGACCGCTACGGCGCGCTGGCAGTTTATCGCGGCTATGTGCGCCCAGAGGATGAGCCCGTTGAGGAGACCGCGGTCCAGGATGGTGCTGATCCTGCGGTGGCGGGGCAGGGGGCTGATCGTGATCTCACCGATAGCCATGCCAGTGCCGCTCATGGCGGAACCGTCATCATGTCGGGTGGCCAGCCGATCGGAGCTGACTTGCCGGAGGATGAGGATGACGGAGCGCTGAAGCCACTGCCCGAGCGGTTGGTCATGGAGTTGACGGCCCACCGGACGCTGGCGCTGCGTGAAGCGATCGGGCGCTCGCCGGATGTCGCGCTGACGCTGCTGCTCCTGAAGCTGGTGACGGACACCTTCCGCACCTCCTCTGCTTCGGGCAGCTGTCTCGAGGCATCCGTGCGTCAGGTCTACATGTCGGCGCAGGCGCCCGATCTGAAGGACAGCGTGGTGGCCAAGCTGGTCGACGAGCGTCACGCGGAATGGGAAGCCGATCTGCCGCTTGGCGATGATGCAGCGCTCTGGGACTATCTGACGGTCCTCGATCAGGGCAGTCGGTTGGCTTTGCTGGCGCATTGCCTCAGCTTCGGCGTCAACGCGCTGCATGAAAAGGTGAACCCATACGGTGCGGGCATCTCCGCTGGCGGTCTGACCCGGCGGATGGCAAATTCCGATCTTGTGGCGCGCGCGACAGGTCTCGATATGGTCGAGGCGGGATGGGAGCCGACAGTCGACACCTATCTCAACCGCGTGCCCAAGGCCCGCATCATCGAGGCCGTGCGGGAGGCGAAAGGGGAGGGGACTGCCCAACTCCTCGATCACCTGAAGAAGGGCGAGATGGCCAGTGAGGCCGAGCGCCTGCTGAAGGGCAGCGGCTGGTTGCCCGAGGTCCTGCGCCGGAACGATCTCGTGGCGCTGGACGATGAGGACCATGCCGAAGGGCAGGGGGCGGATGTCGATGCCGAAGTGGCTGAGAGCGTCAGTGAAGCTGACCTTCCTGCATTCCTGACGGATGACCTGCCTGCTGAAAGCGCGTCGATGCTGGCCGCGGAGTAACGTGATCTAGCGGGGGGCGGAGATTCCGCCCCCAATTACCCAATATCGTAACAATATCAATAAGATGAGTGCGATTGCTCGCATTCAGAATGAGGAATCATGTCTGCAACAACCATCATCGACACCGCACCCCTCGGGGCGCTCATTCGCTACACTGACGGCAGCCCCAAGCCACCGGCACGCTTCACCAAGAAGCTGGCGGCCTGGGAGCGTTCGAACGGTGTCGGCCGCCTTGTGAAAAAGGAACCACCCCGGTCCTATCCGACCTGGACGGCTCCCGCGTCGTTCACGCTGCATGAGGGTAACTTCTCCTCGGACGGGGTGATCCTCGTCACCATCATGCGCAGCCATTCCGCTGACAGCGCCCTTGTCTTCGAGGTGGCCGAGGAGCCGAAGCCCGGGCAGGTGCGCGTGCTTCTCGACTTCGGCGGCAACACCGAACTGCTGCATCTGGCGGAATCCATCACCGCGGCCGAGCTTTGGATCGCCAAGGAAGGATACCGCAATGCGCGACTTGAAATCGTCGGCGATGAAGAGGGCGAAAGGGCAGGGGGCGCGGACCTGGCCGCCTGAGCCCAACTGAAACCGAGGGGCCCGTCCAAGCGCGGGCCTCTCATCCATCACAACCTTGTCCCGGATGTCGCGGGGCGCCAAAGGAACCATCCCCAAGGAAGGACGTCTTCAACCAAGAGCCTGCCCGGGAGGCTGGCGGCGTTAGAAGCATCAGCGGGACAATCGGCTCCTGACGTTGGGGGACCATCCCCCGCTCGCCATTCCCTTCCTTGGCCCGAATCCCGGGCTCAAAATCAACCCGCGAGGGGTCGGACTACGGGCAAGCCCGTGCCGCCGGATGGATTCGGGCAAGCCGAACGCACCCGGTGATGTCAGCCAGTCTTCGGGCCTGCGGGGTCCTGTCGCGCGGGGGATGGTCCCCCGCCTCCAAGACAGGAGCCAAACAGATGTCCCGCAAAGATGCACACGCCTTCGCAGCCTCCCTCGCCGCCACGCTCATGGTCTCGATCGTCGTCTTCCAGGCAGGGGATGGAACCTTCGGCGCCGTCCCCGCCGATGAAATCGACGGCGACGAGGTCGTGATCGTCTCGGAATACGATCCCTTCGGGTGAGGCTTCGGCCTCACTTCCCGAGGGCTTGGCGCAAAAGCGGCTATCGCCGATAGCGGGCCTGCTCTACAGAGCAGTCCTAAGTGCAGAAAAAATATAAGAAAATAGCTCTCCTATAAGAAAGCTTTCCTACGTTTCTGCGATTTTCTTCAAACGATGACGTCGCCGGTGATGCGTCAGACTTCAAGGCCAATGCTCCCGATCTTTCACATGGGCATTTGGAGCATCTGTTGGCAATCTGACGGATGCCTGAAATCCAGAAGTTTCACCGGGACGTGGTGACTGGAGCAAGAGAGAGGTTTCGATCCGTTCTGCGATGGCTGAGACGATAGCGAGGCCAAGCCCGCTACCATCAGTTTTTGCATCTGCCCTCTCGAAGCGCCCTGTCAGGCGTTCGAGTGTTTGGGTTGCTACCGCGGGGCCCTCGTTCGCCACGATCAACTGCCCGTCGCTCGTGAGTGTAACCTCGACTGGGGCATTCTGCGCCCCGTGGCGTAGGGCGTTTTCCACCAGATTCCGGCACAGAATTCCCAATGCGTCGGGGTCGATATCAGACAAGACAGGCGTGTCCGGCAAGTTCAACATAAGGCGCCCGTTCTCTGTGCTGCGCGCAATATCTTCCACCACGACCCGAGTGATGGTTCTGACATCAGCGCTCTGGTCCATCCGAAGTCTACCGCCTTCCGCCCGCGCAAGCTGCAGGAGACGTTCGGACAGCCGAGCGAGACGCTTGAGCGTCGCCTCGATCTCGGCGGCGCGCGCGTCGATGGTCGGATCTTTGGTCTCTGACCGCAGTCGCTGCGCCTGGGCGATAGCGCCCGCCAATGGTGTCCTTAGTTCATGAGCCGCATTGGCTGCAAAACTTCGCTCAGCCTCGAACGCGTCGCGCAACCGAGCCAAAAGGCTGTTCAAGGTTGCAGCCAGCGGGCCGATTTCCGTCGGCAGGTCGGCCGCGGGTACTTCTGACAGGTCGCGCACGCCGCGCGCTTCAAGCCGCGTACGGAACCGATGGAGAGGGGCGAGGCTAAAGCGCACAGCGAGAATAATCGACGCGAGCGCCAACGGCAGCACAACCAGCAGCGGCAGGCCGAGGCTCATCTGGATTTCCCGAGCAACCGAAGCGCGATGCGCCAACGGTTCGGCCACGGTGATGCTGATCGTCCCCTGGAGCGCCGCGTCGCTGTAGAGGCGATGTGTGGCGTTCTGCCCAAATCCCGGACCATCGTATGGAGGAAACACGGCCGGGTCCGCCGCATGGGATTGCAGCAAAATGCGTCCCTCGGCATCGCGTACGATGTAGGTGAAGAACTCGTCATGCTCCCGGATCGGCGCGAGGCGCTGCGTCACACCCTGATCTTCTCGCCCGACGATGTCGGTCACGGCCAGCGGCAGGATGCGCTCGGCGGTTTCGCGTAGGGCGCTGTCGAAGACCTCATCCATCTCGCCCCGAACGATCACCGCGGTAACCGTGGCGGCGGCGAGCCAGAGGATCGTCAGCACAAGGCCGAGTGACAAGCCGAGCCGTACCTGAAGGCTGGATGGCCACATCATGGCTTGCCCAGCCGGTAACCCATGCCGCGCTCGGTCTCGATGATGGCGCTCCCCAGTTTCTTGCGCAGGCGGCTCACGTGCACCTCGATGGTGTTGCTCTCGACTTCGGCGTCGAAAGCGTAGAGCTTCTCCTCCAACTGCGCCTTGGACAGGAGCTGCCCGGGACGCGCCAGGAAGGCCTCGAAGAGCGCCCATTCCCGCGCCGTCAGCGGCACATGTCTGCCATCCCGATGGACGCTGCGCGCGGCAAGGTCGATGTCGAGCGGTCCGTGGGTCAGGATCGGGTTGGGGTTGCCGCTGTAGCGCCGCGCGACCGATCCGATCCGTGCCGACAGTTCCGACAGGTCGAAGGGCTTCACAAGATAGTCGTCAGCGCCCGCATTGAGGCCTTCGATCCTATCGGACACCTGGTCGAGCGCCGTTAGGATGATGACCGGCGTCACGTCTCCACGCGTCCTGAGGCCCTTGAGGAACCCGATACCACGTCCGTCTGGCAGCATGAGGTCGAGCAGGAGCAGGTCGTAGGAGGTTGCGCTCATCGCGTCTGCCGCCGCGTCTAGCCGCGTGACCCAGTCTACTGATTGGCCATCAGCTGCGATCTGGTCGCGCACGGCAGCGCCAAGAGTCGTGTCGTCCTCGATCAGCAATATGCGCATGGTCGTACCCGTCCTTTCCTGATGTCCCTCCATGATCCGTCTGGCTGACACGAAGCTGAAGCTTGTGGGTCGAGCCCCTTCAGGCTGCCGTCAGCTTCGCAGCGCATGAAGTGCATCAAGAGGCGAGCCACTAGGAGTGTGCCCCATGAAGAAGACATTGACAATTATCGGCTTTCTGGCGGTCTTTCCGGCTGGCGCGGCGCTGGCTGACGACGATTGCTTCGTGCCGATGGCCGACTGGCAGCCGCGCGATGCTGTTGCCATGCTGGCTGAGGAAAATGGTTGGACGGTGCGTCGGATCAAGATCGATGACGGCTGCTACGAGATCGACGGGAGGGATGCCGAGGGGCGTGCGATCGAGGTGACTGTCCACCCGGCCACGCTGGAGGTAATCGAGATCGAATACGAGGACGACGAGGATGATCGCCGCGAGCGGGATCACGAGAGACGCGACGATGACTGATGCAGCGCGTCGCGACGGTAATGTCCCGGTGCCGGGCCTGCCGCGACTCTCCCGGCTTTCCCTAAACTCTCCTCTAGCCCTGACGGGCCCGGTGCTGGTTGCGTTGTCATGCCTACTGGCGGCACTGATCGGGTTCAACACCTATGCGCCCTATGGCGCGGATGCAGCACTTGGCATTGCCGTCGGGGCCGCGGCAGTTGTCGCGATGGCACAGACCCTGATCCTCGCCGCACGGCCGCCGCTGGTGGAACCATTGTTCGGCGGTCTCGATCGCATGTACCGGGTCCACAAGTGGCTTGGTATTTCCGCAATGGTCCTGATGATCCTGCACCAGCAGATCGAGCCGGATTTCGAGCGTTTGGTGCGTGAAACCTCCCTTGGTGAACTTGGTGAAGAGGCGGGCGAACTTGCCTTCAACGCGCTTCTCGCCCTGGTTGCTGTCAGCTGGTTCCGGAGATTGCCCTTCACCCCACTGGAAATCCCCTATCAGATCTGGCGGTTCAGCCATCGTTTCATGGGGGCCCTTTTTGCAATCGTGGTCTTTCACCAGTTCTTCGTCGACATGCCGACAGAGGTAGATCCATCGCTCTCGGTGCTACTGAACACATTCGGCATCGCCGGAGTGATCGCGTGGATATTTACCGAGCTTGTCGCCCCGTACCTGCGGCGTAGAGAATTCACCGTCACAGAGATCAGCCAGACCAAGGACACCACCACGCTGACCCTCCGCCCCGAGGGGCGGGCAATGCGGTGGCGGCCGGGGCAATTCGCCTTCTTCCGCGCACCAGAGGCAGGACTGTCCGAGCCGCACCCTTTCACGATTGCCAGCGCCCCGCGCCCTGACGGCACCCTGACTTTCTCCATCCGAGGCTTGGGTGGCTGGACACGAAGCATGCCCGCCATCTTGCGGACCGGAACGCGCGTGCAGGTCGAAGGGCCATATGGACGGTTCAATTTCCGCAAGGGCGGTGCGCGCCAAATATGGCTTGCCGGCGGCATCGGTATCACGCCGTTCCTCGCCTGGGCGGAAAGCCTGACAGAGGCGGAGAGTCGCGACATTCACCTCATCTACTGCGTTCCGACACAAGAAGAGGCGATTGGGGTAGAGACGCTGCGCGCTGCGGCTGCCCGCAACCCGAGGTTCAGTTTCGAGGTGGTCGTCACGACGCGCGATGGCAGGCTCACGGCCGAGCGCCTGATTGGCGCGGTCCCTTTCGCGATCCGGCAAGCCGATCTGTGGTTCTGCGGCCCAACCGGTCTGAAGGACGGGGTTCTCAAGGGCTTGAAAGCACAAGGCCAAACGCCTCGCCGTGTCCGCTTCGAGCTGTTCGAATTCGCCTGAACGCGGGGCAGGGCGCATAGCCATGCCAGCCCTGTAGCCTGCGCTCGCATCTTTTTGGCCCCGCCATCATCGGCGGGGCCATTTTCCTGACGGCAAGCTGAAGCAGGAATCGCTGGGGCGTCAGGATGCCCTCAGGTCGGGGTGCCAGATTGGTCTCATCAAACGAAAGGACCCCTTGCCATGAAAAAGACCCTGACCGCCCTTGCCCTGATCGCACTCTTGCCCGCCGGCGCTGCGCTGGCCGACGACGATGATTGCAATGCGCCCCGTGACCAGTGGCAGCCGCGCGAGGCCGCCATGCAGATGGCCGAACAGAACGGTTGGACGGTGCGCGACTTCGAGATCGACGACGGCTGCTACGAAATCGAAGGCCGAGACCAGGATGGCCGCGAGATCGAGGTGAAGCTCGATCCGGCGACGCTGCAGATCGTCGAGATGGACTACGAGGATGATGACGACGACCGCGGTGGCGCCCGCAATCCCGCGCCCGCTGGAACGGTCGCTCCTCCGCAGAACGGCCTCTTCGGAAACGGCGCCCCTCCGCAGGTTCAGGTGAACTGAACAGCTCCGAAGCACCCTGAACAAGGATCATTCCCATGAAATCACTTCTCGCAACGCTCGCGCTTACCACCGCACTCACGCTTCCCGGCCTCGCTATGGCACGGCCCGTGACGCTCACAACCACCCTTAACAACTATGGTGGCGACGGCGCTTACCTCGCGCTTTACGTTACCGACGCCTCGGGCGCCTATGTCGGCAGTCTCTGGATGGCTGGTGGCAAGTCCAAGTACTACGAGCATCTGAGCGACTGGTACCGTGCCACGGGCGGCGATACCGCGCAGGTAAACGGTATCACCGGCGCCAGCGTCGGCGCGGGCCGCAGTCTCGAGATCACGCTCGATCTGGCCGACGCGCTGTTCGATACGGGCTACACGCTGCACATCGACGCGGCGGTCGAGGATATGCGCGACAGCCCGAACGAGGTGGCCGTGCCGCTGACGACGGCGGGCGCGGGCACGCCGGTGAGCGGGCGGCGCTACATCTCCAACTTCTCCTACGACATGTGAGGGGCAGGGCCATGATCCGTACACTCCATCGCTGGCCGGGTCTTCTGGCACTCGCGCTCGTCACGATCCTGAGCCTGAGCGGCGCCGCGCTCTCGGTCTTTCCGACAGTCGAGCGCATCACCGCGCCGCAGGTGGAGACTGGCCTGACAGTCGCCACCCTCGCGGACCGCATCCAGGTCGTCTATCCGGGCGTCGAGCAGATCCGGCGGTCGCCCTCCGGTCGGATCACCGCCTATTGGTTCGATCAGGGCGCGCCGGGTGCTGCCGTGATCGACCCGGCGACGGGCGCGGGCGTTGCCTCGGCCGACCCGAACCAGGCCCTTCGCTGGCTCACCAACTTTCATCGCTCGCTCTTCCTCGGGGATGGCGGGCGCATCGCCATGGCCGCCGGGGCCGCGGCGATGCTGGTCCTCTCGCTCTCGGGTGCTATGCTGGTCGCGCGACGGGCGGGCGGATGGCGGCACTGGTTCGCGTCCTTGCGCGGTCCGTTCGCGGGCAGGCTGCATGTCGAGATCGCCCGGATCACCGTCATCTGCCTCGTTCTGTCCTCCACCACCGCCCTCTGGATGACAGCCTCCACCTTCGATCTTTTGCCGGACGGTGGCGTCCTGCCGGCTGATCCCACCGAAGTGAGCGGAGAGATTGGGTTCGCTCTCGATCAGATGGCCACGCTGCTGCAGACGCCCGTCGCCGAGCTGCGCGAACTGAGCTTTCCCTATCCCGGCGATGCGACGGACGTGTTCACACTGAAGACCGACCGGGGCACCGGCTATCTTGACCAGGGAACCGGCGCGCTCATGGCATGGGCCGACCTGACCGGGTGGGAGCGCGTCTCGGAAACCATTTACATGCTGCACACGGGGCAGGGGGCCGCGACGCTCGGCCTTGTGCTCGGGATGATGGCGCTCGGAGTGCCGGCGATGGGCGTGACCGGCGTCCTGATCTGGTTTACCGGGCGCCGCGGGCGGCCGCGCATCCGGGGCAACCAGCCTGCGGGCCGTGCCGAGACGATCATTCTTGTCGGCAGCGAGGGTGGCAGCACCTGGGGCTTCGCCGCGACCCTGCATGCCGCGCTGACGGCAGCGGGGCAGGGCGTCCATGTTGGCCCTATGTCGGGCTTCGCGCCAGAGCGCTACGCCCGTGCCGAGCGCATTATCCTGCTCGCCGCGACCTATGGCGATGGTGCCGCTCCGGCCTCGGCGAAGGGCTTTCTCGACCGACTGAACGCCACAGACCGAGCGCCCGACTTTCCGATTGCCGTTCTCGGCTTCGGCGACCGGAGTTTTCCGGCCTATTGCGCTTTCGCCAAGGACGTCGCGGCTGCGGCGCAGGCGAAGGGCTGGTCCGAACTTCTGCCGTTCGACACCATCGACAGACAGTCGCCACAGGATTTCGCGCGCTGGGGCCGAGCTCTTGGCGAGGCGCTTAGCATCTCTCTCGAGCTTTCTCACCAGCCCGTTTCGCCGCGCACCGAACAATTGACCCTCGTCTCGCGGCGCAACTACGGGGCCGAGATGCAGGCGGGGGCCGCGATCCTGCGCTTCGCCCTGCCGCGCGCAACGCCGTGGCAACGGCTGACCCGCGCGGGCTTCGCACGGTTCCAGGCGGGCGACCTGATCGGCGTCCTGCCGCAGGGCAGCCCGGTGCCGCGCCTCTACTCGCTGGCCTCGGGCCGGCGCGACGGGTTCGTCGAGATCGTGGTGCGCAAGCATCCGGGCGGTCTGGCCTCGGGCCAGCTGACCGCGCTGGAACCGGGCGATACGGTCCGGGCCTTCCTGCGGCGCAATCCCGGCTTTCATGCCGGTCGCGGTCGCACCCCGCTGATCCTGATCGGGGCGGGCACCGGCCTCGGGCCGCTGGCGGGCTTCATCCGCGGCAATGCACGGCACAGGCCCGTGCACTTGTTCTTTGGCATGCGGCATGCGGACAGCGATTTCTTCTATGGCGAAGAGATGCCCGGCTGGCAGGCTGAGGGGCGGTTGACCCGGCTTGTCACCGCCGTCTCGCGCGGCGCGCGGCGCAGTTATGTGCAGGACGCCTTGCGCGCCGACGCGGCGCAGGTGGCCCGGCTTATCTGCGACGGGGCGCGTGTGATGGTCTGCGGCGGGCGCGACATGGCCACGGGCGTGAGCGATGCGTTGGCCGAGATCCTTGCACCTGCCGGGCTTACGCCCGCAGTCCTAAAGGCAGAGGGGCGGTATGTCGAAGATGTCTACTGAGCGCGCGCGCATCGCCCTGAACGGCCCCACCATGGGCACGCGCTGGTCGGCGCTGTTCTTCGCGGATCGGGGCCGCGACACGCATGCAATCCGTGCCGCCCTTCAGGCGGCTGTCGACGAGGTGGACACGCAGATGTCGACGTGGAACGCGGAGAGCGCGCTCATGCGGATCAACGCGGCGCCGGTGGGCGATTGGGTGGTGGTGCCGGAGCAACTGCGGGCGGTTCTGAGCCTCGGGCTCGAGATCGGGCGCGCCTCGGGCGGGGCCTTCGATATCGGAATGGGCGATGCGGTGACGGCCTGGGGTTTCGGGCCCGGGGCCGCCGCGCCCGAGGGTATCCGCGCCGCGATGGACGCCCCCCGCCGCCCGGTGCAGGAGGTGCTGGAGATCGAGGGGATGCAGTTGCGCAAGACCGCGCCCATTGCGCTGGATCTGAACGGCATCGCCAAGGGCTATGGCGTCGACCGGCTCGCCGAGACCTTGCGCGATCATGGGATTGCCGACGCCCTTGTCGGCATCGACGGTGAGATGCGCGCCATGGGCCTGCGCCCCGATGGCGAGGCATGGATCATCGCGGTAGAAGCGCCGGACCCTGATCGCCGGACGCCGCATTCGGTTCTGGCGCTGCAGGACGCCGCCGTGGCGACCTCCGGTGACTACCGCCATTGGGTCGAGGTTCAGGGGCGCCGCCTGTCGCATACTATGGATCCGAGACGTGGCGCGCCGCTGATCACGCCGCCAGCCTCCGTCACCGTGGTGGCCCGCACCTGTGCCGAGGCCGACGCCTGGGCGACGGCGCTGATGGTGCTCGGTGCGGAGACGGGTGCGAACCTCGCAAGACAACGTGGACTCGACGCCCTGTTTCTTCTGTGCGATGATGACGGGATTGCAAGGGGCGTGGGAGTCGGGCAGCTTTTTTCCGAAGAACCAGCGGCAATCGCCTCAGCCGGGGGAAGATGAGCCGCATGGAACAGACCCGTACCGATCGCTTCAAGACCGCACTCCTGCTGATGGCCGCAACCGGGCTGATCGTGGGACTCGCATTCTACCTTGCGGGCCAACCAGAGATTGCGAACCTGATCTGGATTGCAGGAGTTGTTCCCGCGCTCTCAGCGCTTGTGGTCGAAATCGTCCGGAGCATTGGGCGCGGCGAGGTGGGCCTCGATATCGTTGCCGCACTGTCGATGTCGGCGGCGCTTGTCTTCGGCGAGACCTTGGCTGCGGCTGTCGTCGCAGTCATGTATTCTGGAGGCACCTTCCTCGAAGCCTTCGCTGAGGGCCGTGCACGTCGTTCGATGAAGGATCTTCTATCTCGCGTACCCCGGACCGCGACGCGGCACCGGAACGGCGGTCTTGAGGATGTGCCTCTCGAGGAGATCGCACCGGGCGATCGCCTGCTGATCCGGCAGGGCGATGTCGTTCCCGTGGACGGTACGGTGACGTCCGACACCGCCTTCCTCGACACCGCGGCGCTGACCGGCGAGTCCCTCCCAGTCCGGCTGGCGCGCGGGGCCGACGCCATGAGCGGATCGACCAACGCGGGCGAGGCCTTCGATCTGACGGCGACGCGCGAGGCCAAGGACAGCACCTATGCCGGGATCGTTCGTCTGGTGGAGGAAGCGCAGGCGTCCAAAGCGCCGATGTCCCGGCTGGCCGACCGCTGGTCGCTGGGCTTTCTGGTCGTCACCGTCAGTATCGCCTTCGCGGCCTGGTGGTTCACAGGCGATCCGATCCGCGCGGTCGCCGTGCTGGTGGTCGCCACGCCCTGTCCGCTGATCCTTGCCGTGCCGGTCGCACTGGTCGCGGGTCTGTCGCGCGCGGCGCATTTTGGCGTGCTGATCAAGGGCGCAGGGCCGCTCGAGACAATGGCGCGCATCCGCACGCTGATCCTCGACAAAACGGGGACGCTGACGGATGGCCGTCCGCAGATCATCTCGATCGACAGCCACGATGGCATGACCGAGGACGACATCCTCCGCCTTGCCGCCGCGCTCGATCAGGCATCGAAACACCCCGTGGCGCAGGCCATCGTCGCTGCCGCAAAGGCGCGGGGCTTCACACTGCCCGTTCCGACAGAAGTGGCTGAGATCCCGGGCGAAGGGGTCTTGGGTCGTGTGGAGGACCGCGAGGTGATCGTCGGCGGCGACGGCTTCGTGGCGTCCCGTGTCGGGCGGATGGTGGGCGATCACCCCGCCAAGGGCGCCGGATCGGTCCTCGTCGCAGTGGCAGTTGACGGTCACATGGCTGGGCACCTCGTCATGTCCGACCCGCTGCGCGAGGGAGCGGGTGCCATGCTGGACGGTCTGCGCCGTCAAGGGATCGCGCGCATCATTCTGGCTACTGGCGACCGCGCGGACGTGGCCGAGCGCGTGACCGAGGGGCTGGGCCTCGACGGGCTGCGGGCCGGTCTGACGCCGGATCAAAAGGTGTTACTGGTGCTTTCCGAGCGTAAACACGGGCCGGTGATGATGGTGGGTGATGGTGTCAACGACGCGCCCGCCCTGGCCGCAGCCGATGTAGGCGTGGCAATGGGGGCACGGGGCGCCGCGGCCTCGGCCGAGGCCGCTGACGTGGTGCTGCTCGTCGACCGGATCGACCGGCTGGGGCCCGGCATCGAGATCGCGCGGGCCTCGCGGCGGATAGCGGTCGAAAGCGTTGTCGCCGGGATCGGTCTGTCTGTCATGGGCATGATCGCGGCCGCTTTCGGCTACCTCACGCCTGTCCAGGGCGCGCTCCTGCAAGAAGTGATCGACGTTGCCGTGATCCTGAACGCTCTGCGCGCGCTGCGCATCGCGCCGCAGGAGCCGCCTACGGACAAACCACAGGCCATCAGGTCAGAGCAAGCTGACATCGTTCAAGGAGCCACGCCATGAGCCGTCTATCACATTCTGAAATCCATATGGTGCATCGCATCGGCTGGCTGCGGGCCGCCGTTCTCGGCGCCAACGACGGTCTTGTCTCGACCGCGAGCCTCGTCGTCGGCGTCGCCGCAGCGGGGTCGGGCAAGCCTGAGGTCATGATCGCCGGGTTGGCCGGGCTTGTAGCTGGCGCGATGTCCATGGCTGCAGGAGAGTACGTGTCAGTCAGTTCCCAGACCGACGCCGAACAGGCCGACCTCGCCCGTGAGACCCGCGAACTCGAGGAAACGCCCGAGGCCGAACTGGAGGAACTGACCCTGATCTATGTCGATCGAGGTCTTGATCGGGATCTGGCCGAGAAGGTTGCCGTGCAACTGACTGAACGCGACGCGCTCGGATCGCATGCGCGCGACGAGCTCGGCATTTCGGAAACCGTGACGGCTCGCCCTATCCAGGCGGCTCTGGTGTCCGCACTGACCTTCGCAGTTGGGGCCGTGCTACCCCTGATCGTCGTGCTGCTGGTCTCGGAGGCGCAGATCGCTCCCCTGGTGGCGGGATCGACGATCCTCGGCCTTGCGGTTCTTGGCGGATTGGGCGCTTCGGCCGGCGGCGCAGGCGTCGTCCGTGGGGCCGCGCGGGTCACGCTATGGGGAGCGCTTGCAATGGCGGCGACAGCCGGGGTCGGTGCGCTGTTCGGGGTCGCCGTAGGCTAGGATTCAATGGTGTCGCTTAGCAGTTAACCGCAAGAATGCGTCGGTTTGGTTCTGGTTGACCATTTGATCATGAGAATCTGGGCTGCTGGATTCTCAAATTAACTGCATTTGCAGGGACCTCGGCCATCGGGCTTGTGCTATTATGCGCTCGGTGGTTTCGATGAATCGGAACTTGTTGTCGCCCATCATGTGACGACGCAGCATTCGGAGCATTTCAGGTCCGGCGCGCTCGACAATGGCTATCCCGGCCAGCAATGCCGGCCGCATGTGAAGCCGAAGGATCGGACTTGCGGGTGTGGGCAGGTTCTCCTGTTCCGCGGCAATGATGCCATCGAGATCGGGAATAATGGCGCCGAGCACCCTGAAGCGCCAAAGATCCTTTGCGCGGGGAACAGGTCTTGGAATGCGTCGCATCAGGAGAAGCCGAGCGATTTCGGCAGGCGATGCCCAAGTTGCGATACCACGTTCGGCCTCGTTGTCGAGCAGTTGTTCGCCCAGAATAGCTGTCGATTTACACTTCAAACTGGGACTCGGACAATTTCTGGAAAAACGTTACACTTCAATTGAGACTTTTGCGGCCTGAGTCTCAATTGAGGTGTAACGTTTCGTTGGCTATGCGAATGCTGCCTCTTTTTCCAAAGCGGGCTTCCAGGATTCGATGTTTTCATCGGTGATCCGCTCTGTGCCGTCTTGGATCGCCTCGATTGCAAGTTCGTTCAGTATCCCGAATACGCGAGCGGTTATGCCGTCGCCGAGGCGGGAAAGGTGTCGCAAACTCTGGCTGGACAATGCGGACGGAAGTTTGAGCGGTAGACTTCGGAGGATCGCCGTCACCAGTTCCTGGAATTCCTCATCCGCCTTCCATCTTGGCAGTACAAACTGATCCAGGCGTCGTGCCAGTTGAGTGTCGCCGGCAATCGCGTCGCGGGCTTCGGAAACGCCAAGACAGACGAGCGAAGCTTTGATCTCATTGCTAAGATATCGCAGCAGCTGCAGGATCACGCGCTGCTCTCTCGGGGTTCCAGCAAGAAGATTGTGGACCTCGTCAAATACCAGAACACGAACATTGTTGCTTTTCAGGAGGAGGACGGTCCTGATCTCAAGTTCCATGAGTGTCAGGCGTTCATTGATGCTGGCTCCCATGGCCATCAGCAATTGACCGTATATCCTGCGTTCTGTCGGGCGTGATGTCAGCGTAATTGCCAGGACCGGCATGCTTTCCACACCGGTACTGTGATCGATAATTGGCGGATGATTACGCTTGAACTTTTCCACGAGCATCGTCTTGCCCATGCCGCTGTGGCCATAAATCGCGAGGCCCGGCGGACGCGTTGATGGCGGATGGTCGCAAAGCCCATCGAGATGCCGAAGAACCCGACGAGCGCGATCAAAGCCGACCCAACGATCGGATCGAATGGCACGAATCCGTGTTTCGTTTGGCGAGTTGGCAAGTGCCGCGGCGCCAGACGCCAAATGCGGGAGTTCAATCATCAATCCCAAAATTCCGTGTCGTCATCTGAATGAACCGATTTCGCCAAATCTATAGCCGTAACGTGGCCGCTTTCCTTTTGGTCCTGTTTAGTAGGCCTTCGAGCAGCACTCCGGCGCGCTTTTGCGCTTGAGGATGCGGCAATGTCTTCAATCTGCCTTTGTTTTGCGATCGCTGCAAAGATAACATCTTCTTGCAACTCACGCCGTCCTTGGTCTCGAAGCCTTTTCTTGGCATGTTTCCATTCCCACCATGAGACGGGCGGATATGCGAGATTTCGGTACCGCGCTTCTACAAACCGGCCGTCGGACTGGCGAACGAATATTCGAGAAAGGTCTCGTGGATCATATTTGATCTCAAGCTCAGCACCCCGGCCGACATCACGTGATAGGGCGTCCGACCAGTAGCGAATCTTTTCCAGATGAATGCCGTCCTTCAGCAAGCGGCGCCGGTCACCAGGCAAAAAGCTGGTCCAGAACGCCATCCGGTCTGGCGGTAGGTCGAAATCGACTTCACCTTGCCGTTCGCGCCACACGGCCAGGGGAGGGCGCAATAGTGAGGCGTGGATACGCTGATGGTATTTGCCGACGATTTCCAGTGCGATCCACTTTTCTAGTTCGCGTAATGTAAAGGTCGCACGGCCCTCGGAATCGTAGTCACCCCTGATCTTCACATTGCTGAACGTTGTGCCAGGCAGCAGATGAACAGCTCCCATCATGGTTCCGATCAGCCGCTCGACGTGTCCGCCGAAGCGGGGCGTTGCTGGCGGTCTGAACAGGAGCTTGATGCCATATTCCTTGCAAGCGCCGGCGAGCGCTCGCGATCTGAATTCGGCGCCATTGTCGCAATGAAGAACAGCTGGCAGTCCGGCGACAGGCCAAGGAATATCAATCCCCCGTTCGTCTAGCCATGCTGTTTTGTCGTAAACCGCGTGCAGGAGGCAAAGGCCAACCGACGTTCTCGATGGGGCTGCCAATGACAAATGGAAACCCGCGACCATTCTGGTGCAAACATCGATGGCAATCGTCAGCACTGGCCGTCCGATGGGTTGGCGATATTGTTCATCGACAACGACGACATCGACAATAGTATGATCGATCTGCCAAAGGGCATTCGGCTTCGCGACAGAAAGCTGGCCAGGGCTCGGTGTCGAGGCAGCTTCGATCTCGCGCTCCCCGCGCTTGCGGGCCGCGGCAATCGGGATCAATTCTGACACTCTACGCTGCACAGTGCTGCGATGTGGAAGTGATAGCCCCTCTGTGAGGCAGACTTCACCAATGCGCCGCATCAGTGCGGCAAAGCTCGGCTTTTCCTTTTTGAGCCAGAAGCCCTCCACTTGTTCGGCGATAATGCGCTCGGTTCTGGGATCCAGCCTAACCATTCCTTCTTGCGTGCCGCGTTTTCTAGGTTTGAGGCTTGAAGTGCGTTGTGTCTTTCTAAACCTCGCAACGAGTCGAAATAGCGTCGAACGCGGGATCCCATATTCCTCACGCGCAGCTGCGACTACCTCAGCTGTCACTTTCCCATCACTGCCGCGGAGCAGATATCGAAGAAACTCTTCCGGACCTACATCATCGGGGGCTTCTGGGGATGAAATCATACGGCGACATTATGGTCGATCGACCGGTCGATCAATCCCATTTGGAGTGTAATAAGATCCCATTGATGTCTCATTTGAAGTGTAATGCGTTACACTTTAGTCTCACGCAAATCATTGAAAACACTCAATGCGCGAGTCTCGGTTTCAAACATAAATCGACATTTGCCACGATCGAGTATCCCTCCGGAAAGTCGGCCAGTACCTGCCCCGCGGCCAATACAACAGCAAGCGAGGCACCGACCGCAGTGCCGGAGCCTATCATCAAGCCATCACCGGAAAGGTCGACAGCTACCGCAACATAAATCATCCACATTTCAGTGCTTCCGCCGCTCTCCCGCGACGGCTTTATCTTCACGATCAGCGTTTCGGTGCCGATATAGATCGCTCCGCCTGCCGCGAAGGCGACGGCGATCCACCAGCCGGCGAGATTGTCGAGTGCTTCGGGCATCAGCTCGATCGCTACCACGCCAATGACGATGCCCGACGACGCATGGAGCGCCAAATTCAGAAGTCGTGGCGATGTTCGGACGAACTCAGCGACCATTGCGCCAGCAAAATTGCCGAGCCCCGGTAGGAGCGCGAGGCCAGTTATCAGCCATAGGTTGTTCACCACCGCTCCTTCACAATGCTGCCCTTCGCATTTGCTCCGTCCCGCGCACCCGCTTCGCGCGCATAGCACACTGACGCTTCCTTGGGCGGCAAACTCATAGGGCGCGGATTTGTTCCATCGCATCGGAATTCAAAAAGATGCGAATCGTCCCCAGTAGCTGCTGCAGCGGAGCCTCCAGAAGAGTTGTCGCTTCAAAACCAGGTGGCGATACGCCAAAGGTCTAATTTCGGAGTTCTGTGTCTTCTACCGCTACATTCGCATAACCGACGCTGTGGAATAGACACTATTACAGGCGGCAAAAACGGCTCCCGCGTCCACGGTGTTGGCCACATAGATAATTCTGTTAATTGGGTCACAGGGTTTTACATCGAACCATCGCCCCGTAGCCGGGTTTAATCCAGTTCGTGTTTTGGGGACCGCAGTACCCGAATATCCAGAAATCTGCGAGTTGTTTAGCCCACCTGGGTAAGTCGAGGCCGCCCAGAATCTACAGCAACCGTTGCGTTTTTGAGTACGACTGGTTCAAGGTTCGCGCTATGCATCTCCTTGACCGTGATGGTGGTCTTCCATTTGCGTGTCTGTTCGAATCCATGTTGCAGAAACGGCTATACGCCGCCCACTGTCAAACACCAGAACCATGTCTATTTCAGTGAGCGTCTCGACGTTTCTCTTAGGTTCGCCCAAGGTGAGATATACACCGTCTGGTCTCATCAATAGCTCTGCACGACCCGGTATGGGAACCTTCCCGTAAACCGGGTCAGGCATGTCCTGCACCTTTGTCATCTCTGTCCGGCGAATGGATATCTTGCCGAAGGCATCACTCTCCACCGAAGCGAGTCTCACTGGTTCCCGTGTTCCGTTCCAAATGGTAAGAAATCCCGTCGTCTCCTGGACACCAATTGTCGGCTGGACGATCACGGCATGTTCGACAACGAGGTCATTGCTGGCATTCAACGAGATGCTGGTACCCGCAATCGACGGGACCACAAAAAAAAGTAGACTTGCCGTAATCAAACAGAGTGCTGATCTCATGGGTTTCCTCATTCGAGCATGTCGGGCTTACCGATATCTTTTACCACGGATCGTTGCACATTCTTATTTCCCCTCGCAATGGTGCTTTCGCAATTCAGCCGCCAGAGGGGGTGAACTGATGGAGAAACTCTCATGATAACGCCATTGCCGAGAGCTTTTTCAATTTGCTTAAACACGAGATGACGAGACGATGAACTTACAAGGCCCGCGTTAAGGCCAGACCGGATGTGTTCGACTACATCGAGGTGCTCGACAACTCCACACGCAAGCCTGTCAGGAACGGGATGCTGTCGTCCGTCGCGTTCGAGCAGCAGCATAAAATGACGTCCAAGGGTATCTAGAACACTCGGAGCTGTTCATTCTGCGCAACCGACTTTGATTACATGTCCACGACCACCGTGCATTAAGCAGGCAGATCTATGTGAAGGGCAAATCTGATGGAGTGTGTAGCCCGTACATAGTGGGTTGGTTGTTTGTTCTGAGCAGATTGAGGGGGTGAAGTGACATGGACGGTATATCGGAGCTGATACGGGAGTACGGTCTGTGGATCTACGTCCTGCTTTTTGTATACTGCATGTTGAAAAGTGGTAGTCTGCCTTTGTTCGCGGGTTATGCGGCTCAAACACAAATTTTAGATTTGCATATTGTCTTAGTCGCGACTTTTGCCGGCGGGTACCTGGGTGACGAAGTACGGTTCTTCATTGCCAGACGATTTGGAGATGCTTGGCTAAACAGATGGCAATTTGCTCAAAGAGCGAGTGTTGTAGCAAGAGCTTTACTTGCAAACTACGGTTGGGCCTACATCTTTCTTTACAGGTACCCCAAGGGTATGCGGACCATCGGCGCGTTGCCCGTCGGTCTCGGATCAATGTCATGGGGCAGATTTACGATTTTGAATGCAGGATCGGCCATGATTTGGACCGCCTGCTTGGTCTCGGTGGGCTTCGTTTTCGGTGCGCAGGTAGAAAAAGCCGTGGAAACAGGCTGGGGCTTTGCAAGTATTGCTTTTCTCGTCGCTTTGGTCGTCCTCACGGTTTTCGCATGGTGGCGGATGAACCAGATAGCTGTCCCAGTTCCGAAAGTTGAGGAGCAACCGACTTGACACAGTCTCGCTCGCTGCTGATCGCAGGGTCATTCTTCACGAAAACTTAATCATGGTTCATGTAGACAAATTGTATCAATGAGGCGAAAAGGGTCAGATGATACGCGTATTGACCTTCATTTCAGCATTGCTGCTGGCGCTTCCGGCGCTGGCGCATCCGTCCAGTGAGGTGGATTTGGTTCCTGTGTGCCAAAGCTTTGGTGAAGCCGTCGAATGCGATGAAATGGCCAGTGGACTTGCACTTGGTTCAGACGAAATCCCGCTGGGCGAGAAAAGCGGAAGCAAAGTTTCCGTGCACTGTCAGATGCACTTTGCAGTATTTGCTGTCTCGACTGTTTCAGCGAGTATGAACGAGGTGCAGGAGCATGATACTAGCTTCAAAGCATTGCTTCTCTTCAATATCGGATACGTGGTCCCGCGGCCACCAGACGCTCACGCTTGAATAGCCAAATGCGCATTTTGCGCCAATCGGAAAATTCAACGACGTGAGTGTGAAACATGATTTCGAGAAGAGGACTGCTGTTTGGCATTGGCACTGGCCTTGCCACCTCCTGTGGGCTTCCTGCCTACGCCCATGACGAAAAGTTTAAACTGGACGAGAAATTCGAGCCGCAAACCGTGCGCTTTAGCGGTTATGAGCCCGGAACTATAGTTGTCGACCCCAGCAACCATTTTCTCTATTTGCAGATGGGTGCTGGAAAGGCACGCCGCTACGGGGTCGGAGTGGGTCGCGCAGGTCTCGCATTCCGCGGACAAGCAAAGGTTGGTCGAAAGGCCAAGTGGCCGTCATGGACTCCTACGGCAAACATGATCAGGCGCAACCCGAAGAAGTACGCGCGCTTTGCCAAGGGTGTGCCCGGTGGGCCAAACAACCCGCTAGGATCGCGAGCCCTCTACTTATATCGAGATGGGCGTGACACGCTCTACCGCATCCATGGTACTACAGAACCATCTTCAATCGGGCGTTCTGTCTCGAATGGCTGCATTCGCATGATCAACGAACATGTCGAAGATCTCTTTGAGCGGGTGCCGGTCGGCGCCCAGGTTGTGGTGCTGTAGAAGAAACGCCATTCTTCGAATCTAGATAATTGTGAGCCGCAAATCATCTCTGATTCTGCGGCTCGTTTCCCCGATGACGTTATTAAGCGAGTCAACCATGCACACATTCGTGAAAGATGAAAACACATGAACCGGCGTCAATTCATTGTTGGAGCAGCGGGCTCTTCAGTGCTGGCCTTGTCCGGATGCACAACCGCAACTCAGACCGGTCAGCTGGACGAGAAACCTTCGCCAAATCCAAAGTTGAGCAATGTACGAGCAATGTACGGGCCGATGCCCGGCGAACAGTTCCCCTTGCCTGCGATAGACATAGACAAGGTGCCATCAAAATTCTGGAGGCGGCAGGTGGATTTGACCAGCCCGTATCCGGTTGGAACGGTAATCGTCAACACAAAGACATATTTTCTTCATCTGATCCAGGAGAATGGAAAAGCCATGCGTTATGGCGTTGGCCTTGGCCGGCAGGGTTTCGAGTGGTCGGGTGAAGGCGTGATCCAATGGAAGCAGGCTTGGCCGAAATGGACTCCGCCCGAAGAAATGATCGCGCGACAACCTGAGTTGGCAAAATGGAGCGCCAGCAATGGCGGCATGCCGCCCGGGCTAAACAATCCGCTCGGCGCGCGAGCCCTCTACATCTTCCAGGACGGTGTGGACACGCTCTATCGCATCCATGGATCGCCGGAATACTGGACAATAGGTAAATCTGTGTCGAGCGGGTGTGTGCGCATGATCAATCAGGATGTTGTTGATCTCTATGGCCGGGTCACCAGCGGAGCCCGGCTGATAGTGATCTGACGCCAAAGGCAAGAAACGGAAATGATGCTGAAGATGATCGGGTCCAAGCGGCAAACAAAACGAGGGTTTCGACCCAGCTTGATCGGTGTCCTTTTGGCGGGCGTGATAGCGTCTGGATGTGTGACGACGACGCTTGAGCTTGATGACCGAGGCAATATTCCTATCCCCCAAAAGACAATTGCGCAAATGCGGGAGATGGGCATGAAGCCCGCAGATCCGGTGCTGGTTCGCATCTTCAAACAGGAGAGTGAACTGGAAGTTTGGAAGCAAAACGCGACCGGCAAGTATGCGCTGATGAAGACTTATCCGATGTGCCGATGGTCGGGCGTTTTGGGCCCAAAAAAACTCGAAGGTGACCGTCAGGCACCTGAAGGTTTCTACACTGTGGGTCTAGGTGGATTGAACCCGAAGTCGCAATACTACCTTTCCTTCGATCTCGGCTATCCGAACCGGCTGGAGCGCGCAAAGGGCTATACCGGTTCGGCCCTGATGGTTCACGGAGCATGTTCTTCCTCGGGTTGTTTTGCTATTTCTGACGAGCATGTTGCGGAAGTTTACGCCCTTGTCCGGGATGCCTTGCGTGGCGGGCAACAGGCTGTTCAAGTCCAGTCGTATCCGTTTCGGATGACGCCAGAAAACCTTGCCGCGCGCCGAGAAGACCCAAATTTCGATTTCTGGATGGATCTCAAGGCCGGGTATGATCGCTTTGAAGTTTTGCGCCAGACTCCCCGATTTCAATTCTGCGAGGGACGCTACAGGTTTGGCGAACCCGTCAACGGCAATGTGCCCGCTAATCCGCTTGGACAATGTCCGGCATTTGAACCGGAGATCCAGCAAGTGGCCGAGAAGTCGGAGCGGGATATTGAGAGAATGAAAGAACTGCTCAGAGATGGCCAGAATGTCGGCCTTGCTTATTCGGATGGTGGAATGAATCCGATTTTCCGAAAAATTCTGGCCAAGAAGGGCCCGCAATATTTGTCGGAAATCACTTCATCGACTTCTGTCCCCGTTAGTCGGCCGAAAGCAGCGCTTGCCGATCCCTTCGGCGCTGGACCGAAAGCCCGCTAAAACAGGCGCGACAGAGGAACGATGATCGCCAGCATCACGGGTTGGTGAAGCAGATAGATCGGCAGGGTGTGGCGGCCCAGCCAGCCGAGCCTGGCGAAGATGGTGCTATCCGCACCCGCACTGGCCATCCTGCTCTTACTGATGTCCACGACCTTGGCGAAGCTGATGCCAAGAAGTGTAATGCCTGCCCAGGGAAACACCGGAACGAAATCATTGCTGAGAGGTGGGTTGGCTGAAAGGCCGATCCAGGCTAGCCAGCGGGGATCGAAAGCAGGCAGCGATAGGTACCAGGGAAGCGCCATTATCGCCAGGCCGGCAAACAGGCTGGCCAAAGCCGGGAGCCTGAGAAACATCACCCCGAGGAGACTTGCGACCGCGATCGAATGCAGGATTCCAAAGTAAACAAATGCGTTGGGGAATGTGAACCATGTCACAACGCTTATCGCCAAGGCCGCGACAACAATGATGGCCAACCGGCGGAAAAACGTCCGAGCTCTCAACTCTGTGCCATGCGCCAGAACCAGACTCACTCCTGTAAGGAACATGAAGCTTCCGGCCAGCAAACGCCCGAATGCGAGCCACAGCGGATGGAAAGCCACGCCCGATACAAATCCCGTGAATTCCAGATCCCAGACGAAATGGAAAAGAACCACGCCGGCAATTGCCGTCCCTCGTGCTGCGTCAACGGCTAGCAATCTGTTTTTTCTCATGCTTTTCAACCTCACCTTGTTCGCCGACCGTTAAGCGACGGATATTTCTGAACTCTCTCGCTTCCGCAGTGCATACATGCCAGCCCCAAGAACATTGTTTTCAGCGCCTTTCAGAACGGAGTGTCCAGCCGTTGTCCTGCGGCTGCCAGCGGCCACAGGACCCTCTCCCCCCAGCGCCATCGAAGCCCAGCAGGCAATAAGCCACCCATTTCAACCAGCGGTGCCGCCGCATGGATGATAAACAATCCAAACGGATTAATGATCCTTTTCGTCCTGCAAGTGACGGTGATCGGTCGCACAAAGCGAATGATCGCTCAACACCTCAATAACTCGGCAATCTGCAATCTTGCCACCTGCGCACTGCACAACCATGCGATTGAGTTCAACTTTCAGCGAGGCGAGACGTGCGAGGCGTTTCTCTATTTCCGCCAATTGAGCTTTGGCTATCGCATCGGCTGCTGCGCACGGCTGATCAGGATGGTCAGAGAGGCTGAGCAGATCGCGGATTGCGTCAAGCGTAAAACCAAGTTCACGCGCATGTCGGACGAAGGTTAGACGGTCAAGCGCCTTACGGCTGTAGAGTCTCTGGTTTCCAGCGCTACGCTCAGCCTCCGGCAACAAGCCGATTTGCTCATAATAGCGGATGGTCGGCACCTTGACCCCCGCCGCCTGCCCAAGTTTTCCAATGGTCAGCATAATTCTTCTCTTGAAGCTACAGTAGCTAGAGACATTAAAAGGGGTGGCTGACGATATCAAGCCCGAGAAACCCCTGTTGAGCGAAGGAAAAAATGTGTCGGAAACGGAAGCAAAAAAGGGAATCAGTTGCGACTGGACTGTATCTGGCATGGACTGCGGGTCTTGTGCGACGAAGGTCAAGGACGCCGTGGCAAGGCTGCCAGGAGTCACCGGCGTCGAGGTCGGCATTATGTCCGAACGCCTGCGCCTGACGCTGGACGAAGGTGAAACCGGCCGCGACAAGGTTGAAAGAACTGTTCGTGCGCTCGGTTACGGTATCGAACCGCGCGTCGCGACGGCGGTGCAGGACGAAGCTGTCGATCAGAGTGCAAGCTGTACCGGCCACTCCCAGGCCGGCGGCAAGGCAAAAGATCATTCCGGTCATGGCAGTCCCGGACACGTACATGACGATCCCGCAGATCGAGGCAAGCGGTGGTACCAGACGGCCAAGGGCAGACTGGTGATTTTTACCGCCTTGCTTCTCATGATAGCCTGGGGAGTGGAACTGATTGTGCCAGAGGTGGGAAAATGGGCCTTTGTCGCCGCGTGTCTGATCGGAGTTACCCCCATTGCCCGCCGCGCGTTTGTCGCTTTGCGCGTGGGGCAGCCTTTCACCATCGAAAGCCTCATGACGGTTGCCGCTATCGGCGCACTGTTCATCAATGCGGCGGAAGAGGCGGCACTGGTTGTTTTCCTCTTTGCAGTGGGCGAAGTCCTGGAAGGCGTGGCGGCAGGCAAGGCGCGCGACGGGATACGGGCGCTTGCCAATCTCGTCCCGAAAACGGCGCTTCTGGAAATGGACGGCGTCACACGCGAAGTGCCGGCAGCAAGTCTTGCTATAGGACAGATCGTGCTCGTCCGTCCCGGCGATCGTATTCCGGCAGACGGCGAGATCACAGAAGGCACCTCCGGGGTGGACGACAGTCCGGTAACTGGTGAAAGTGTGCCGGTGAACAAAGGTCCGGGCGATCCTGTATTTGCAGGATCGATCAATACCGAAGCCGCCCTGCGGATTACCGTAACCAAAGCCGCCGAAGACAACACCATCTCACGCATCATTCGCCTCGTGGAAGAGGCCGAGGAGGCTCGCGCGCCGACCGAGCGGTTTATCGACCGCTTCAGCCGCTGGTACATGCCCGCGATCGTCACTGTCGCGGCGCTGGTCGTGCTCGTGCCGCCAATGGCTTTTGGCCAGCCTTGGGATACCTGGGTTTACCGCGGGCTGGCGCTCTTGTTGATAGGTTGCCCCTGTGCCCTCGTGATCTCGGTTCCCGCATCCATCGCTTCGGCGCTGTCCACCGGTGCGCGGCGGGGCCTTCTCTTGAAAGGCGGCGCCGTGATTGAAGCGACTGCCAAGGTGAGCCGCGTGGCCTTCGACAAGACCGGGACGTTGACTCATGGGCGACCGGTGGTGACAGACGTCGTGACTTTGGGAAAAACAACCGAGGCCGAGCTTCTCTCTGTCGCGGCGGGCGTAGAAGGCGGCTCTAGCCATCCCTTGGCTGTCGCCATTTTGCGCAAGGCCGAGGAAGAAGGCATAGTGATCCCACCGGCACGCGATGCAAAGGCGCTGATGGGCAAGGGTGTGACCGCCACTGTGGGAGGCGCTTCCGCTTGGGTGGCTTCGCCCGGATATGCCAGGGAGAACGCCGGCATTGACGAGTCTGACCTCGCCCAGACCACAACGTTTGAGGAAGAGGGCAAGACCGCTGTGGTGGTCTTCCGCGAGAAAACCCCGCTCGGCATTATCGCTGTGCGTGACGAACCGCGCTCCGATGCGCCCGAAGCGGTTCGCCAGCTGAGAGCCATCGGTATTACACCCATCATCCTGACCGGAGACAATCCGCGTACGGCAGCGGCAATAGCGCAAAACCTGGGCATGGAATATCAGGCCGACATGATGCCCGAAGACAAGCTTAAAGCCATTCGCGACATGAGCGAACATGGCGGCGTGATGATGATCGGAGACGGCATCAATGACGCCCCAGCCCTCAAGCAGGCAAGCGTTGGCGTAGCCATGGGATCGGGGACCGATGTCGCGCTCGAAACGGCCGATGCGGCCATCCTGCGTGACCGGGTGACCGACATTCCGGCGACCATCCGGCTTACCCGTGCGGCAATGGCCAACATTCGCCAGAACGTTACCATTGCGCTCGGTCTGAAAGCGGTCTTCCTCGTGACATCCGTTTTGGGGCTGACCGGTCTCTGGATCGCGATTATGGCCGATACCGGAGCGACGGTGCTCGTCACGCTGAACGCGTTGCGGCTGCTGCGTTTCAATCCAGAGCAGGAGGCCTGATATCATGATTTCCAGCTTTGGTTGGTCCGTGCTGGTCCTTCTTTTTGGCTACCTTTCCCTTTTCTTCTGGGGCAGCGCGATCGCAGCACGGGCAGCGGGAAAGCCGGTATGGCTGTTTGGCCGTGCCAGGGGACGTGACCGATGGGCCGCAATGGGGTTCCGTGCGGCCTTTGTTCTGGCTTCTGTTGCGCCGCTACTTTGGTTGGTGATGCCTGTCTTGCGCGAGATGGATCCGTTCTGGAGCCGAGGCTCTACAGCAGCGCTTGGTCTGATCGGCGTGTTCGTAGCAGGGATCGGCGCGATGCTTGCCTTCGCGGCGCAAATGTCGATGGGGAGTTCGTGGCGCGTTGGTGTAACCGAGGGAGCGACCGGCAACCTAGTCTCGGACGGACTCTATCGGTTCAGCCGCAATCCCACCTTTGTCGGTCAATTCATGCTTCTGGCCGGTATCAGTCTAGCGGTTCCAGCAATCCCGACGATTCTTGCCCCGCTGATCTTTTTCTGGTCAGCCTCGATACAGGTTCGTTCCGAGGAGGCTATACTTAGCCAAGCGTTGGGGCGGGATTATGAGCAGTATGCCGCAACTGTGCCGCGTTGGGTTAGCATGCGTCGCGGTATAAGGCCATGAACGCTCGGTGGGTGTGGGCATTGATCGGAGCCACAACAACCGCTGATCAACTGACCAAGGCGGCGGCCTTGTCGCTGCTCTTGCAGGGTAATTCAGTGGCAGTTTTGCCCGGATTGGATCTGACGCTCGGCTTTAATGAAGGGGTGAGCTTTGGTCTGTTCTCTGACCTCATGGCTGGTAAACCGCTGGTCATGGCCGCGCTGACCGGCACCTTGACCGTGGTCCTCGCCATCATGGCATTTCGGGCGCGTCACCCGGTCGAACAGATCGGATTTTCTCTGATAGTGGGTGGCGCGCTTGGCAATGTGGTTGATCGGTTGCGACAGGGCGCAGTCACTGATTTCATAGATCTCTCTTTTCAGGGCTGGCGCTGGCCAACTTTTAACACAGCCGATATTGCGATTACGTTTGGCGCTCTGTTTATCGTGTTCGCCACATTCGCTTCACACCGATCCAAGGACACCGTCGTTGACCAATCCTGACCCTCAATCATTGTCCGGCGAGGATATGCCCTTGCTGGCGGCGTTCGTAATCGCTCTGGCCGCAACACTTGGCGCTCTCTTCATTGGGGAAGTGCTCGAACAGATGCCCTGTACTCTTTGCTGGTACCAACGCATTGCCATGTTTCCCCTGGTGCCCATCTTCGGCCTTTCGATCTGGCGTGCCGACGGCATGGCCCGACCCTACGGCCTGCCGTTGGCAGCGGCCGGCCTGATGTTGGCGGGTTGGCATTCCGGCCTTTACTCCGGCTGGATCCAAGAGGCTGTCACGCCTTGTGCAAAAACCGGGCCGTCCTGCACCGATCAGGCACAGACCATCCTTGGCCTGCCCATTCCCTATCTATCCCTGATCGCCTTTGGAGCGATCCTCAGTTGCCTTGTTCTATCGAAAGGAAGACGCGCATGAACAGACGCACTCTCTTGATCGGAGCTTCGGCTCTCGGGCTAGCCGCTTTCGGTAGCGGCGCCTTCTTCCTGACCCGGCGCCAACAATTGACCGAGGCCGAGGCAGTAACCCCGGCAGTTGATGAGGCGCAGTTGATTCGAGATTATTCGCCAAGCTTCGGCCCCGATAAGGCTCCGGTCACCCTTGTTGAATTTTTTGATCCCTCCTGCGAGGCCTGCAGGGCCTTTCATCCGGCAGTTCAGGCAATACGCGAAGAGTTCCCGGAGCAGGTGCGCGTCGTCATGCGCTACACTGTATTCCATGAAGGATCGGACGAGGCGGTGCGTATCCTGGAGACCGCACGAATGCAGGACAAGTTTGAACCTGTGCTCAATGCCATCCTGAAGCAGCAACCAGCATGGGCTGTGCACGGCGCACCGCGTATGGACTTGGCCTGGCAGATCGCGGCGGCTGCCGGGCTTGATCTGGAACGGGCCAAGAGCGACAGGTTGTTTCCCGGAATTACAGCAATTCTGAACCAGGATAAGGCAGATGTCGAAGCGGTGGGTATCCGTCAGACTCCCACCTTTTTTCTAAACGGGCGCGAACTATCGGAACCCAGTTTGGACGGCCTCATCGCTGAAGTCCGCAGCGCGGTCGAGAGTACGTGAGGTTCCGCTAGGGCCGATTGGCATAGGATTCGAACAGGGCGAGTGTCTGCTCGCTGACATGATGTTCAATCCCCTCGGCATCACGCTCCGCCGTTTCGGGGTCAAGTCCGAGACGGATCAGGAACCGCAGTACGATTTCGTGGCGACGGCGGCATTCCTGTGCCAGCGTCCGACCTGCTTCCGTCAGGAACACTGAACGGTACTTCTCGCGGGTGATCAGTCCTTCGCGCGCCAAGCGGTTCAGCGTTTTGGTCACGGTCGGCGCGCGAACGCCAAACCGCTCGGCGATATCGACCGGACGTGCCTCGCCATACTGGTGGATCAGGTCGGCGATCAGTTCGACATAATCTTCGGCCAACTCGTTACGCCGCGCCTCGCGTACGGTCGCGAACCCGTTGGCTTGTGCTTCGGGGGCGCGGCTGTCCGGCGCGAGATCGTCGCTAGACTGTGAAGTTTGGTCAATCATCAGAGGACAATGCCGGATCGCTGCCCGATTGACAATATGTTGGTCAAGGATGTATAAGTTAGCCTTAGCTAAGAATTGGGATGGAGGCGCGTGTGCGTATCAAATTACTAGCTCTCGTCTTCGGCTTTGGGCTGGGGATCGGTCTGCTCGCCGGGCCGGCCATGGCGACCCCGGCCAGAGATACCCCTTGGCTACCCGAGGCTGCCGCCTACCGGCTGACCCTGTTTCTGGGCAATCTTACTCCCGTGCCTTGGGATGAATTAGGGCGCGCCTGGGAGGAGCCCTATCGCGGATCGGAATACACGCAAGGTGCGCTCGATTGGCTCGCAGGCCAAAGCTCCCTACCGACCGAGCCGCTGACAGCTGCCATCGCGCGCGAAGATCGGGCAGCGGTTTTCGAGGCCGCGACGCGTATTATCTCCGCCCGCATCGACGAAGAGCTTGACGCGGCGTTGGCGGCCGAGAGCCCCGCTGCAGCCCAGCAGGCGGTACGCACGGCCCGAGAGCTTTATCGCGCAATCGAGGATCATCTCGCCGCCGCCGACCCTGAAGCGGCCCGCGCGCTCGGACGGGCCTGGCTGGAGCTGTCCAGTGCCACCGGCTCCACCGGGGTGCTGGGTGCTGGAGCGACCGAACCCGATCTCAACGCAATGGCGACAGCGCGGGTGGTTGTTTCCGACTATCTCGCCGCGAACTACCGCGTCGCCGATTTTGCACCGCGCACAACCCTCACCGCCGTGCCGGAAACCATCGCCCTCAGCGGCCGTGCGGTAACGCTTCCCGCGACGCTGCCTCCGGGCTCTGACATCTTCGATCAGGATCCGTTGCCCCTGCTTGTACTGGGTTTCGAGGAGCAAGGCATAGATGAGACCGACCTGCCGCTCATCGCCTATGGCGACATGCTGTTCGACAGCCCCGAAATATTCAGCGGCCCGGCGCGTGAAATTGGCATCGCCTGCTCGACCTGCCACAACCGTTCGGATATCAACCAGCGTTTCTTCATTCCCGGCGCCAGCCATCAACCCGGAGCAGTGGATGTGGACGGTGCCTTCTTCAATCCGATGTTCAACGACCGCCGCGCCGACCCGATCGACATTCCCAGCCTGCGCGGCCTGCGGTTTACGGGTCCTTATGGCCGTGACGGCCGGTTTGCCAGCATTCGCGATTTCACCCGCAACGTGATCGTCAACGAATTCGCTGGGGCCGAGCCGACGCCCTTCATGCTGGACGCCCTCGTCGCGTACATGACCGAGTTCGACTTTCTGCCGAACGCGATGCTAACCGGCGACGGCCGCCTGACCGAGGCCGCGCCTGAGGCGGCACAGCGCGGCGCGGCGATCTTCAACCAGCCTTTTGACGGGCTGAACGGCAAATCATGCGCCAGTTGTCATGTGCCAGATGGCAATTTCCTGGACCGGCAGGCACATGACATAGGATCGGTCATCCCGGCCTATGAAGGGTCGCGCGGCGGGGCGCTGGACACGCCGACCCTGCTCGGGACCGTCTATACCGCGCCCTATTTCCACGACGGCTCGATGCCGACGCTGGCCGCCGTTGTCAACTGGTTCGACACGACCAAGAGCCTTGGCCTCAGCGAGTCCGAGCGCGCCGATCTCACCGCTTACCTTGAGACCGTTGGCGCGGCGGATGAACCTTATGAGGACTTCGACACCGAGAATACGCCATTCCGGTTGGCTTTTGCGGAGCTGACAACCTTTGCCTCCACCCTCGATACCCTTCTGCCGCGCCGGGACACTCAGCACATCCTGCTCCTGACTGATACCGTCGCCGCCGATCTTGCAGCGGATGCTGGCACCATGGCGAACCTTGTCGCACGCCCGGAGATCTACTCCCTCGCAGAACACCTGGCTGCAGTTGGCGCAGAAGTCCGCGCCGACAATTGGGCCGCCGCAGAGGCAAGCTGGGCCGCATTTCAGTCCGAGGCGCAAGCCATCGAAGAAAGGGCGTTCTGATGAACTCCATGCTCTCCCGCCGTCATATGCTGGCGCTGTGCTGTGCAAGTCTCGCGGCCCTCGCGGCACCGGTTCGCGCGCAGTCTGCCCCGTTGCGGTTGGCCTTTATTCCGCAGGAGAACCCTGAAAAGCTACTGGGCGACATCAAGGCCATCACCGGTTGGCTGTCACGGGAGATCGGCGTGCCGGTCGAAGGTTTCGTGACCATCGATCACGCCGCCGCCGTCGAGGCGCTGCGCAACGGCGATGCGGACATCTCCTTCATGGGAGCGCTGCCCTTTGTTCTGGCCGAGGCGGAAATCGGTGCGGTGCCGCTCTTATCCGAGATCTATCGCGACGCCCCCACCTACACCGGACGGGTCTTCGTGCGACGCGACAGCGGCATCACCACGCTGGCCGATTTGCGCGGACGCGATATCGCCTTTGCCGATCCAATTTCGGAGTCAGGCTATCTCTACCCGCTGGTTGAATTCGAGCGCGCGGGACTGATCGCGGGACCCGCAGAGTCGGAAGCGTTCTTCGGCAGAGTGTTCTTCGCGGGCGGATATCAGCAGGCGATGCAGGCAATGGCAGAGGGACTGGTCGATGCCGCGGGCGCCAGCCAGTATGCCGATCTCCTGCTCGCGCCAAGCCAACAGTCCCAAGTCACTTGGATCGCCGAGAGCGAGCCGATCCCTAGCCACTTGGTGATTGCCCGCCCGGGACTGGACGCCGAGGTGCAGGAAAATTTCGTGAACGCTATGCTGCGGCTGAACGAGCTCGAACATCGCGCCATGTTGCGGCATCTCTACGGCCCGGACGGCTATGTCCCGGCCGATGCGGCCGCTTTCGACGGTGTTCGGGCACTCGCCCGCCGCTACGGGCTTCTGCAATGACCGAGGCCCTCCGCATCGAGGAGCTATGTTTCTCCCATGTCACCTCGGGCCTGCCGACGCTGGATCAGGTGACGCTGTCTATCCCGCCGGGTGAAGCGCTCGCGCTGATCGGGCCTTCGGGGGCGGGCAAGACGACGCTCCTGACGCTGCTCGATGGTCGCCTGAGGGCTTGGCGCGGCCGCGTCTCGGTGCTGGGCGACGCGCTCGATCCGGACCGTGCGCCGCCGCGCGCGTGCCGGGCCGATACGGGGTTCATCTTTCAGGACTTCGCTCTTGTCGAACGCGCCAGCGTGCTGCGCAACGTGCTGAACGGCAGGCTGGGCCGCATGAGGCCGCTGCGTGCCCTGCTCGGGCGGCCGTCGAAAGACGATCTTGCGGTTGCGCGCGCGGCGCTGGCCGATTGCGGCATTGTCGACCTGTCTGAGCGACGGGTGGACAGTCTGAGCGGCGGACAACGGCAGCGAGTCGCAATCGCACGCTGCCTCTCGCAGGAGCCGCGCCTGATCCTTGCCGACGAACCGGTGAGCAACCTCGACCCCGCACGCGCAGCCGAGATCCTTTCGCTTCTAACCGAAGCCGCGCGTCGACGAGGCGCGACCACAGTCTTCTCCTCTCACCAGCCCGACCTTGCGCGGCGCTTCGCGCGGAGAATCGTGGGCATGCGCAACGGTCGGATCGTTTTCGACACTCCGACGGCAGAGCTCACCGAGGGCGCGACAGCCCGGCTCTATGATGATGCGAATGCTGCCGTACAGCCCCGCCTGAAGGCGGTGCCGTGATGGAAAGCCGGGGTTGGGGCGGCTTCGCGACGGGCGGGCTCGTCGCCGGGGCCGTGCTCTGGTCGCTCGCGACGACCGACGTCGAACTTTCCCGCCTCTTCTCCGCCGGGCCGCGCATCGGTGATTTCCTTGCGCGGATGTTTCCACCGGATCCGTCAGTGATGACCGAGATCATCAACGGCAGCGCCGAGACGCTGCGCATCGCCATCCTTGGAACACTCGGTGCTGTGCTCCTGTCGGGGCCGCTCGGCGTCTTTGCATCGGAAACCATGGCCCCGCCCGTCGTTCACCGTCCGGTGCGGACAGCTCTCGCGCTGATTCGCGCCATTCCGCTGATTCTCGTCGCCATGTTGATGGTTGGCGCAGTGGGCCTCGGCCCGCTTCCGGGCATCATCGCGATTGCCATCCATGCAACGGGCATGCTGGCGAAGTTCTATGCTGAAGCAATTGATGGGGTTGCCCGCGGACCGATCGCCGCACTGGAAAGTGCGGGCGCCGGGCCGCTTGCACGCCTACGCTATGCAATCTGGCCGCAAATGGCTCCGGTGATCGCCCGTGATACAATCTTTCGTTTCGAGCTGAACCTACGAGAATCGCTTATCCTCGGCATCGTCGGAGCCGGTGGCATCGGCTTCTACATTCAGACCTATGTTCGCTCATTTCAATACGAAAAGGCTGCCAGTGTCACGCTGGCGGTCATCGCCATGGTTCTTGCTATCGAGGCGTTCAATGTTGCATTGCGTCGCCGCTTTTCATGATTATTTGCGTCCCGCCCGCTGCGACCCTCCCAGAAGTGATTAACCAGCGGAGCGCCTCCCGACCGAGCATGTTCAGATATTCCGCTTGAAGCTCATGTCACTAGAGGCTTTATACGACTAGCCGGAACGCGAGGAACGGCAAGGATGCGATTGAAGGTTCTGCAGAAGATGCTCTGGGCGGCGGTGGCCCTTGCTATTCCGGCTTACGGCGCGTTGCATCTTCTTGATGAGCGCGCGGAAACACCGGTGGCCGAAGTGTCTTTCCGGCCGACCTTTTCCCTGCTTGATGCTGAGGGAAGAGTGCGCATGCCCTCGGACTTTGCGGGGAAGCATCTTCTGGTCTTTTTCGGCTTCACCAATTGCCCGGACGTCTGCCCGACGACGCTTGCCGAAGTGGCGCAAGTGATGGAGGGTCTGGGAGATGACGCAGGAAAGGTACAACCCCTCTTCATCTCTATCGACCCGACACGAGACCGCAGCCTGGAACTCGCTGAATATACTGCGGCCTTTCACCCTTCAATCCTCGGTCTGGCTGGCGACGAGGCGCAGACCCGCGCCGCAGCCCGCAGTTTCCGGATTTTCTATGAGCGCGAGGACAGTTCCGGCGCGCCGGATGGTTACACAATGGCACACAGCGCAGCACTATACCTGATCGGACCTGACGGAAACTGGCTGCGCCAATTCAGCTATGGCACGCCAGCAAGTGAAATCCTTAACGACCTCAGGCAAAGATTGTGAATACGATGAAATATCTTCTGACCGCTCTCCTTCTCAGCCTATCCGCCACCCCGGTACTGGCGTGTGAAACTGTTCAACTTAGCTCACTCGAAATCTCGGAAGCCTGGTCGCGGGCTTCGATCGGAATGGCCCGGCCCAGCGCCTTCTATGTCACCATCCGCAACACTGGCGTGAAAGACGATGCGCTTGCCGGCATCGCGACGCCGGTGTCCGGAAAGCCCATGCTGCACGAAACAATGGTGAAGGATGGCGTGGCTTCGATGCCGCACGCTACGGCGATTCCCGTGCCAGCAGATTCCACCGTGCAATTGGAGCCAGGCGGCTATCACGGCATGCTGATGGGTCTTACACAGGTGCTGAAGGAAGGCGAGACGTTCCCGCTTACACTGACGTTCCGCGAGGCAGGCGACGTGACCGTTCCCGTGGCGATCCGGGGAATGGGTGCGAAAGATGCAGGCTGCGTGGACAAAAAAGATTGAGACGCCGTACGCTGCTCGTTGCCGGGGCGTCGGGCGTCGGCGCGCTGGCCTTTACGCTCGGTCTGGGGTGGTGGCAGAGCCGGGACAGCCTGCAAACGGGCTCCGCGCTGATACCATTGCGTATCGGCAAGATGTCCTTCACCCTGACGAACCATCATGGCGTGACGGTGAGTCCATCAGAGTGGATTGGCCGCCCGACAATAGTCTTTTTCGGCTTTACCTGGTGCCCCGATGTTTGCCCGACAACGCTGAGCGATATTTCGCTCTGGCTGCAAGATCTCGGCCCTGACGCCGACCGGATGAATATCTTTCTGGTCAGTGTCGACCCGGAGCGCGACACTCCACAGGTTCTTGCCGACTACCTGTCGAACTTCGATCCAAGAATCACCGGTCTGACGGGGTCACCTGCCGAGATCAAGCGCGCCGCGGACGAATTCCGCGCAACATTCGAGAAGGTGCCGAGGGAGGATGACTATACCATGGACCACACCGCCGGCGTGTTCCTGTTTCGGGCCGACGGGCGATTTGGCGGGATCATCGATTATCACGAGGATCGGCATGTGGCTCTGCTGAAGATCCAGAGGTTGTTGAAAGCGGCTAGCTGACCGGCTCTGTTGGCTTGGTGTTGTGGTCGCAAAACAAGCCGCCTTCACGACGAACTTCATGCGGTGCTCTTGAAGAGTTCCGACGTTGACCCGGCTTGCGGCGACAGGTTGCCTTTCGATCCTGTTGGACCCCACAAGCTCTGATGTTCAGCCTGCCGTTGGGAAATCGGATACTTCCTCACTCGTCGCTAAACTGTTGTAGGTGGAAGCACTTTCGCGACATCTGCAACCAATCAATGCGGCTGCGTTGCATGCCCCACCCCTGAGGAGACCTAAGCCCCCAATCACCTGTACGCTGGATGCGCTGACTTCAAGGCGCGCATGGCATAGATTGCGTCACTCACATCCCGTTCTTGGGTCTGACAAAAAGATGGCGCCACCGGGATAGCCATTCCCGTAATTCCATATAGACCTTCCCCGAAGCCAAAATGACAAACGAAAGAGTTCGATTGACCCTCCTGCGTGAAACCCTCGAAAACCGTCAGGTCCCCATCTATTTTGGCGCTGTCGTCCTCGGCATGATTGCAGCGGTCACTCTCAACGGAATGACGGCGCTGGAAATCGGCATCAACCCCGCGCTGGCATTCATGTTATTCGTGACGTTCCTCCAGGTCCCCCTAGCCGAGTTGCGAGTGGCCTTCTCGCGCTTTCGCTTTCTTGGCGTCCTGCTGCTGACCAATTTCGTTGTGGTTCCTGTTCTGGTGGGAGCCCTTGTTCAGTTTCTGCCGCCCGATCCGATGATAAGGCTAGGCGTGCTGTTGGTGCTTCTCGCGCCATGCATCGACTATGTCGTAACCTTCTCGCATCTCGGTCGTGCCGATGCCCGTCTCCTGCTAGCTGCGACGCCCGCGCTTCTGGTCATCCAGATGATGATGCTTCCCGTCTACCTGGGTTTTTTCCTTGGCCCTGAGGCTGGGTCTCTTGTGACAGCGGGGCCATTTGTTCACGCATTCGCCTGGTTGATTGCGGTCCCGCTTATCTTCGCCGCTCTCGTCCAGTTTTGGGCCACCAGAAGTGCCGCAGGGGCACGTGCAACCTCGGTTCTTGGGCTGCTCCCAGTTCCCGCGACAGCGTTTGTATTATTCGTTGTCGTGGCCGCTGTGGTGCCGCAACTCGGCCCCGCACTTGATGACACGTTACGGGTCGTCCCGATTTACGTGGCATATGCGGTTATTGCACCCTTGGCGGGATGGGGCATGAGCAGGCTGTTTTGCCTTGATGCGCCAGCCGGGCGGGCCCTCGCGTTCAGTGCCGCAACGCGTAATTCTCTCGTCGTCCTTCCGCTGGCATTCGCTGTTCCCGGCGCTGCCCCACTCCTGCCGGCGATCATTGTCACGCAGACTTTGATCGAACTTGTAAGCGAGCTGGCATATGTCCGTCTGGCGCCAAAGCTCGGTTCCAAAATGGCTGCATGACGGATCCAGCGGCGGAGACCGCGATACGAAACAACGGCAACAATTCCGGCATGGCGCTGATGCAGCTGACTTGAGACGGAAGGGAGCATTTTGATCTCTGCGCATGTTACTCTACCCGAGGACTGCGCGTTTACCGCTCAGCCGTGCCTTCATGAACCTATCTCCGACGAGATTGAGGAAATATCTTCGGGACAAAGCATGCGAACGCAGGATGCGATACCTGCAAGCTGATCCTGACGACATGACAGCATGAAAAGTCGCAGATTGAGAGATTAAAATCAGCCGCAACCGCGCGGCGATCCAGCGATCAATCAAGATGCTCCGCAGAAGCGGAAATGCCCAACCACGAACGATGGAGTCTCGCAATGAAATTGGATAAATTTTTAGAGAAATAAGTATAAAATCGTTAAGCATGCCCATTTGCGGGATATTATACTCTGCATTGTAGTCTTCTCCTCAACGAAGGGGAGAATAATCAGATGCAAGATAAATATAAAGCGAAATCATATTCCAAAGTATCTGCATTCGCACTCGTGTTGCTCTGCGCTTCTTTCGCACAGGCTTGTGCTTACGAAACACTCGAAACAAATTCTGAAGTTCTTATAAGCTCCAGTGCCGCCGCTCCCCTCTTGCAGAACCGGAATGTCGCCCGGGGTTCAGCTTGGCTGACCACGGAATACCTCACCACGACCCTTGCCCTGACCCAAGCTGGCCTCGCTCCCCTTGATCTTGATGTCGATCCTGACTTTGACCTTGCTTCCACCAACGACCTCGCACTACCATCGGCGCTCACAAAACTTGCCGATAAGGGCCTGGCGGAAAATCCGGCTCTCAATGAAAAGATGATCGACCAGGCCCAGGTCATCACCGCCTCGATTCCTGCGATGACGGCCCCCGCTGGGGTGTCGATCAGCCAGACCATTCGTCAGGAAGCGCCTTTGTTCGGTGCCTACAGGATCCGCTTCGGCAAGATCAAGAGTGGTGCCCGCATATCCGACCTGATCAAGAAGGCTGTCGCTTCCGGCGCACCCGACGACATTTGCACCGAAATGTGCGCAGACCTTGCCGATCAACTTGCGTTGAGCGGATCAACTGTCAGCGAGCAACTCCGCCACGTCTCAGCATCAGTCAACAGAATTGTCGCCTACAAGGCAGACGACCAGAACCATGACCGGGTGGACTACTGGTCGACGCCCGGCGAAATTCTGGATCGCAGCAGTGGCGATTGCGAAGACTACGCCATCCTGAAAATGGCTTTGCTGGCCCGCCTCGATGTTCCAATGAGCGCCATGGAAATAGTCGTGCTCAAGGATACCAGCCGTAATCTGTTTCACGCCGTTCTGTCTGTTGCATTTGAGAATCGTAGCCTGATTCTCGACAACGTGACCGATGCTGTTGAAGCTGACACGGCGAAGGAAAGCTATGAGCCGCTGTTTTCGATTTCTGGCACCGCAAACTACGTATTCGGCTACAAGGGTGGTAAGTCCAACCTTACGGCCTCACTCAAGGACCTCGGAGCAATTGCGCCAGGTGCAGGCTTCTGAGCGCATAAGATTGGCACAATTCTCCAATCGAACTTGCATTTTCGGATGAAGTGACATGCGAAAACGGGGTGGTTGAACGATCCGGTCGACGGATTTCGGGTGAATCGGATGCTCTGCCCGATCAGGGCAGATCGCCCCTTTCATCGGCATGCAGCGTCATCGGCAACAGTGTCCGGGCGTGGCGGAAAAATCGGTTAGCTCAGCTTATCGGCCTCGTGGTAGTCGAGACGAAATGCTCGCTTGGTCTCCTGCCCGTGGGTCAGGCTCTCATAGCGTTCCATCGACATGATGACGTAGCGCGGCTTGTGGTGCTTGGTGACCGCGACCGGCGAGATAGTCGCGGCGTCAAACAGATCGCCGGTCTTGCGGGTCAGGTCGGCGGCGGCAAATTCTTTCATGGCTGCACCTCGGCTACGGTCAAGCAGAATATATGTTTATTCTGCAAACTTAAAGTGGTGGGAAGGGCTTTGAGCTTCCCCTCGTCTTCGCCGCAGTTGCTTGATGCGGGGGCAATGTGACGACCCGTCCGTCCCTTTGAAATGGATCAGGTCCGCGGCCTGGCCCTGGCCTCCTATGGCCGGGAACGGCGATCCGCGCCGGTGTGCTGCCGAGGAAGGTACGCCTCATGCGCGACCTGAAATCGGCGGGACCGCAAAATGGAGCGCTGCGCCAGCAATAACCCGCTTGGATCAGCTTGTGCCATAGTTCCCGCAGGTATCTACGGCGCACGCGGTCTCCGTCAGCAGCTCGTCGCTAAGCAAAAACAGATCATTCAGACGTTGATCGCTCAGGCGATAATGGACAAAACGGCCGCGCTGCTCGCCGGAGACGAGGCCGCATTCGCTGAGACACCGCAGATGGTTCGACGCGTTCGGCTGCGACAGACCCGTGATCGCGACGATCTCGCCGACAGACAACGGCCGCGTGCGCAAAGCATCAAGAATTGACAAGCGCGAGGCATCGGCCAATCCCCGGAATAGCTTCGTACGCAGAGCAAAGGTTGTATCCTTGATCCGCTCCAGCACTTCGACATTACTAGACATATCAGTCACGGATGATATATAGCCTCTCTCGAACAGGAAAGATAGCCATGACAATAACAGCATCAGCGCACGATGCCGAGACCGCACGCTACCGCGTCACCGGCATGGATTGCCCCTCCTGCGCGGCTAAGATCGAGAAGGCAGTGCGCTCGGTTGGGGTGGACGAGGTAAAGGTTTCGACTGCCACGCAGATCATGACGTTGCACGTAAGCGACCCAGCGGCCCGCCTCCCGGAGGTCGAGCGCGCTGTCAGCGGCATCGGATACCGGCTTGACCGTCTGGATGCGCCCGAAACCGACACCGAGGGCGACATTGACGATCTGCCCAAGGACCTATCGCACATTACACCGGCCTACAAACGCGCGTTGTGGATCGTGGTCGTACTCAATGTCGGCTACGGAATCATCGAGATGTTCGGTGGCTTTATTTCTGGTTCGCAGGCGCTAAAGGCCGACGCACTCGATTTCCTGGGCGACGGCCTCATTACTTTTCTTGGCATCCTCGCCATCGGGTGGAGCATCGTCTGGCGCGCCCGTTCCGCCTTAATCCAAGGCCTTTTTCTTGGGGCGCTCGGCCTTGGGGTCCTTGTGAATACGGCCTATCGCGTGCTGGTGCAGCAGCAACCCGAGGCCGAGTTGATGGGCCTGTTCGCACTGGTTGCACTCGTCGTCAATGTGGTTGCGGTTCTTCCATTGCTGCCCCACCGAACGGGCGACGCGAATGTGCGGGCGGTCTGGCTGTTTTCGCGCAACGACGCGATCGGAAACGCAGCCGTCGTCGTGGCGGCAGGCCTGGTGGCTTGGACCGGAACGGCTTGGCCGGACCTCGTCGTCGCCGCCGTGATCGCCGGCCTGTTCCTGCAGTCGTCCTGGTCGATCATCCGCGACGCCCGCAGCGATTTGCGGGAAGCTTCGTCGACACGGCGGAGCGCTCCGGCATGATATCGAGCCGCGAACCCGACCGCTCCTTCACGAACCGCGCCTTGTCGATCAGCTCGATCCGGACAACCTGTCACGGAGGAGCATGAGCACTTGGATATGGGCTGCTGTCCTGTTGGCCGCCGTCTTCGCGGCGGCGTGGGGTTCCGATCATCTGGCGGAGCCCCTTCGTAAGTTGCGCAAACAGTGGGGGCTTTCGGCGGCTGCTGGCGGCTCTCTGATTGGCATCGCCACTGCAAGCCCGGAAGTCGGTGTCAACGTTACCAGCGCCGTGCGGGGCGTGACCGATATCGGCTTGGGGGCAATGCTCGGCTCGACCGCCATCGGCATCCCCGCGCTCGTTTCCGTCGGCTATATCGCAACGCGCAAGCGCGACATTCCCGATGATCCGGGACATCAACAGCACCTGCGCGAGCACCTATTGCGTGTTGATCCGAAAGCAGCAACCGTGCAGGCTCTTCCATATCTCGGCATATTGGCGCTCGCGGCTCTCCTGATCCTTCCTGCGCCCTGGCAGGGGCTACAGCCAATTGATGGCGGGGTCCTGTTGGCCGCCTATGCCGCCTATGCCGCCCAGGCATTTTTTCGCGGCCGCGAGAAGCCCGAGCAGGTCGAGTGGTCGCGCAAGGGGATATGGATGGCGGTCGCCGGCGTTGGGGTTCTCGCACTCGGCGCCTATTTCACCGTCATCTCGACCCAAAATCTAGTGCAGGCGTTTGGCATCTCGCCGATCATCGGCGGCCTGTTCATCACTGCGCCGGTTGCCGCCCTGCCAGAGATCTTCGCGTCCTGGAAGGTGTCGCGGAGCGGCCAGATCACGCCGGCACTCACCAACATCATCGGCGATCACGCCATGACCATGACGGTCGGATTTCTGCCCTTGGCGCTTGTCGGGACGCAGATCGACAACTTCCGGCTGGTCTGGGTAAGTTTCGTCTTTGTCGCGCTTATGCCTGCGCTCTACGCGGCGTTCGTCCGCTGGGGCGGGTCCGAACCCGGCTTCCGCCGCTGGCAGGTTCTTACCCTGGTTGGCGCCTACGCTACCTATGTAGCCGTCGTTGTTGTCTGGGTGCTGGAGCTGGTCTGATGGAGATTTCCAGTATCGGAATAGCGACAGCCTTCGCCGCAGGCGTGATATCCTTTTTGTCGCCCTGCGTTCTGCCGCTAGTACCGGGCTATATATCCTATGTCGCGGGGCGCACGATCAGCGCCGACGGGGTTCCGGCCCATTCCGGAATAACGGCGGCGAGCCGAACCCTCGGCCTCAGCCTCTGCTTCGTTCTCGGCTTCTCGACCGTGTTCGTCTTGCTCGGGGCCAGTGCGACCGCGTTGGGCGGACTCCTGCGCACGCATCTTTACGAAGCAAACCTGATCGGCGGTGTGATCGTCGTCATCTTCGGTCTTGTTCACAACCGGCCTTGTACCGATGCCTTGGCTCGATCGTGACGTGCGGTTCCATTCCAGTCCGAACAGCGGCGGCGCTTGGTCTGCCTACTTGCTCGGTCTCGCTTTCGCGTTCGGCTGGACCCCATGCATCGGACCTGTGCTGGGCTCGATCCTAGCCCTATCCGCCGCCAACGCCACGGTTGCAAGCGGAACGGCACTGTTGGCCGTATACTCGCTGGGCCTTGGCCTGCCCTTTATCCTGGCCGCTCTGTTCATGCGCGGATTCATGACACGGATGTTGTCAATGCGCCGAACTGGCCGGGTGCTCAAAATCGTCGCTGGCGGGGTGATGGTGGTCATGGGTATCGCCATGATTACCGGCCATCTCTCCAGCTTTGCAATTTGGCTCCTCCAGACGTTCCCGGCCCTCGGCCGAATCGGCTGAGCCGTAATTTTTAAGGGACTATGCGATATGCTCAGGCTCGGCCTTCCAATCGCCCTTGGCGGATTTCTCCTTGATCAGGCGACGAAATGGTTGGTCCTGAACCATGTCATGAACCCACCTCAGGTCATCCCTGTCACCGACTTCTTCAATCTCGTGCTCGGCTTTAACACCGGCGTAAGCTTCGGATTGTTCGGCGAGGCTCCGGCTTGGATCCTGATGGCGTTCACGCTTGCCATAGTCGCGGGACTCCTGGGCTGGATCAAGCGAACCGACAACCGTCTCACGGCCGCCGCCCTCGGGCTTATCGTCGGGGGCGCGCTGGGCAATCTGCTCGACCGGCTGCGGCAGGGCGCCGTGACGGATTTTCTGGATTTCTACATTGGCAGCTATCATTGGCCAGCCTTCAATCTTGCCGACGTGGCGATCGTATGCGGGGCGGGGCTCTTGCTCATCGAGAGCGTCATAGCCAGAGATGACACGAAAGCCCGTAGCGCCTGAACCAGTGCCTGCCCGACGAAGGACGCTTCAATGCCTCAGATCCCCCGCACCGCAACGCCGGACGCCACTCTGGCCCTGATCAATGATCCGTATCGGTTCATATCGAAGCGATGTCGGAAGTATGGGGCAGAATCGGGCATTTCCGTGCTCTGCTCCCATTTGGGATTTCGCGCTCGGCCTAGAATATTGGCCAGGCCGTCGTGCGATCAGCCAAGAGTGGAAACATGCCAATCCGTGGCCCCGGCTCGCTCACGACGTCTTTCTCCGCACCGAGTTCCATCCACTCGGCATCCTGCTCGGACAAGATCTAGAGGCAAAGACGGTCTTCCACCCGATTGCGATAGCGAGTCGTACATCCGAGCTGGGAACCAGTTTCTTTTGGAAGCGCGCCGCCGTCTTTCGGGTCAGCGTGCCTTCCAGCGACGAGCAGCTTCGTGTATCGATCTCGACAAATTGGCAAGATCAGGCAATGGACAAAAATGACCGACACATCTCTGCGACTTTCGATCGAAGAATCGTACACGTTAGCGCGACAGCGCAAGCGCTGGAACATTTATCTGTTATTGGCACTGTGCTGCTTCGCAGTAACCGTGTTTGGCGTGAGCATCACTCACCTGCAGTCGGAAACCCAGATGGACCCGTTGCCTTCACAGCCAATCACCGACAAGTGATTGGCTGTGTGCCGATGGTGCATCCATAATTTGGGGATGGATCACATCGGACTTTCTCAGCTGCTGGCACGTATCGGCCTTTTCAGCGCGACGACCTTGGCGGCCTATTCGGGCTTTGCAATCCTGTTTGGTCTATTTTGTCTTGTCGGAGGCCATAACATGATGGAAGCATTGTACGGAGGGTTCGCGAGCTTTTTGCTAGCTCTTGTTGTAGGCGCTGGAGGTGTTTGGGTATCGACCTCCAGCGCACGATTCAACCAGAGACGAGACTGACCCATGTGTTGGGGTCATGTTGCGATTGGCGCTTGAGGAAATAGAGTTCTGCTTCTTTCCAGAGCAGAACCCGAGGTTCAACGTTGTCCAGAACGAAATCCCCACGGTCTGTGACAACGGTTAGGACGGCATGTCCGCCACCGTTTGCGTCCCGTGCAACAGTCATGGATAGCGCGCCCAGCGGAACTCCACGCTGATTTAGGCGTTTGCGCTTTTCCAGTGCGTAGTCCTCGCAATCGCCTACATTGTCGGGATACTCCCAACGCTCTTCAACCCCGAAAATCTCGCTGTCGGGCAGAGGAGCAACAGCTGTATTCACATCGTGGTTGGTCTGGATGATGTCCTTCCAGAGTTCGCGTGTCAATTCGACGATCTGGCCATCTGCCGGGCGGTCACAGCGATCGGCGTAGCGCTGGCAATAGTCATAATAGCCGATAGGTATTGTCGTTCTGCCGAATGTCTCCATGTTTGCGGCGCTGGCGGGCTGCGTCGGGTTGAGATGGAGTGCATTGGCGCCGGCGGCGCCGCAGGACAAGGCGAGCGCAAGCGCCGCAATAATTGACTTTCCCATGTTGAACCTTTCCCCAAAGTTGATGGAAAGACACTACGAGAAACAGATAAAAACTGGGAAAAATCAAAGACTTGGATTTTTCTCAAATGCGATTCAAATGCTGCATTAGCAACACACGATTTAGAAACAATTGGATAGCTGAACTTTCGATCAACCGAGGTGAGACTACCGCGTCGTTTGTCGTGGTATCTCCGCCAAAGGATGTGAAACGAGAGACTTGAACGCCGACTTGATGTCTTGCCTACAGTCTATCGTGATGGCTTTGTTTGGTAGCTCAGTGCGAAATCACACACCCATCGGCTTGGAAAATCGGATAGGACCGGACACCAGTTCCACAATTGATGCCTTCCTGAACCCTTACAGGCGGTGCGACAAAACGTGTATGGACAGGTCACCAAGTTTTAGCTATTCGATATGAGATGAAAAGGTATGCTCGCATTCTAACGATCCTCATGCTCGCCGTGTTCGCGGCGGGTTCGGTCGTGCATACCGCGAATGCCGCCAGCATGAATACGACGATGGCCCTTACCGCCGTCGAAAACGGCGATATGGGCAGCTGCAAAGATTGCCCTGTCGGCGGCGGTGACATGCAGCCGTGCGATTATATCTGCGTTTCTCCCCTGTCGGCCATCCTGCCATCGGGCGAGCCCGGCCTGCCTGAGGCAGTGACGACCACCGAAGATGCGGTTTATCTAAGCATGGCCGGACGCACCGGACTGCCGAACCCTTACCCTCCGAGATCCTCCACCCTGAGCTGACGCTGCCCGGAATCCGTTCCGGCTAGCTGCGGCTGACTTCATGCGCGATCAATCTGATCGTTCATGGTCCTACTCAGCATCGCGGGTTCGCGCACTGCTGGATCGAGCACCCCCTCAGGATAGTTGGAACATCATGACATTGCTTTTGCCGACGCCGACGCGTCGAGCCTTTCTCACGTCCGCTGCGGCCTTCGGGGCCAGTGCAGTGCTCTCGGTTTCGGTAAACCGGACAGCTCGCGCCGCGCCGGGCAAAACACCTTCCGCAATCGCTTTCGATGGCAATGCGCTCATCGTTGGAGGTGCCGGGTTCATCCGCCGCGACGACGGCGGAGTGTCCACACCGTTGCCCGGTCCGAAAAGCGGCAGCATTCTTTCGCTTGCGACGCACAACGACCGTGCCGGTCTGATTGTAGCGGGGCTGTCTAATGGGGGCGTTGCGCTATCCGAAGACGGCGGGCAGAGCTGGGAGGCGAGAAGCCAGGGTTTACCCGAGGCTCCAGTAGTTGCTGTCGCAGCGGCTTCTTCAAACCCCGAAACCCTGTATGTTTCCGTTCATGGTGACGGTCTATGGAAAAGCGAAGATGCTGGCCGATCTTGGGTCTTCGCGATGGACCGGCCTTGGCTGGCAGATGCCGAACGCGACTTGACTGCATTGGCCTCGGTCGATCTGGCCACGGGCATGGGCGGCATCTGGTTATACGCTGGAACCGGATTGGGTCTCACCCGCGTGCCCGACTGTTTCTGCCGTTGGCAGGACGTGCAGCCAGGCGATGCGATGGACGCATTGGTATCCGGGGCAGCGCCTGCGCCGGAGGCACCGTTGCCCACCGGAGAACCTATCCACGCTTTGGTGAGCGTAGCGTCGGTTCCGATGAGGCTCTATGCCGCCCTACCTTCCGGTGTGTGGGCTTCTGCGGACGCGGGGGTCGTCTGGGTGCAACGCTCATCTTTCCGCACTGATGCGGTCGCCGTCCATCCCAACAATGCCGATCAAGTCGTTGCCCTCACCGAGGACGGTCTCATCCAAACTCGCGACGGCGGTCTGTCCTGGACCCCGCTCGCTAACAATTAATGGAGAACAACATGAAAAAGATCTTTGTTGCCGCAACCGTTACCGCCTTGGCTGTCATTGGTAGTGTGGCGTTTACGGCGTTGGCCTCGGCTCAAGCTCCCCAAGACGAAAGTGCCAGCGTTGCTGGTGCCAAGGCGATCACAATCTGGCGCGACCCCGGCTGTGGATGTTGCGATACCTATGCCGACTATCTGGAGACCAACGGCTTTTCCGTGACGCGCGTCGATGATCGCGATTTCGACAAGCGCTCGGTTGAAATGGGCGTTCCCGAGCGAGGTATCGGGTGTCACCTGGCCGAGATTGACGGCTATGTCGTAAGCGGCCTCGTGCCTGTCGAGATTATCGAACGGCTGGTCAGCGAGCGTCCAGATGTCACCGGCATCACGTTGCCCGGAATGCCGGGGAATGCTCCCGGCATGGCACCGGCAAAGACAGGCACGCTGAAGACCTACGCCTTCGGCAAGGACGGCGTCGCCGTTTACTCCGATGAGTGATGGCATGAACGGTATGATGGATGGCTCCATGATGGGCTTTATGATGTTCGGAGGTGGTCTGTTCAGCCTTCTGATCCTGGCAGTTCTGGTCCTCGGCATTTTCGCGTTGGTGAAGTTTCTGCGGGGGCGGCAATGAAGCGGATGATGCTCCTCCTTTCCTCTGTCGCCTTTTCGGGTCTGACAGCTATCGCCGCGCAGGGGCAATCGCAAAGTACCGGTACACAAGCCGAAGACCTGACTGTGCTGGGTTATCCTGTGACAGACGAGCAGATCACCCTCGGAAGGCAAGTTTATGCGCAAAACTGCGCCTCCTGCCATGGGGCCGAGCTCCAGGGGCAGCCGAACTGGAGGCGCAGGCTGGAGAACGGCCGCATGCCGGCGCCGCCCCATGACGAGAGCGGCCACACCTGGCATCACTCAGACCAGGACCTGTTCGACATCACCAAGCTCGGTGTCGGCGGTGTTGTTGCGGGCTACGAGAGCGACATGCCCGCCTTCGAAGACATCCTGAGCGACGAGGAAATCGCAGCGGTACTCGCATTCATCAAGAGTACCTGGCCCGAGCGCCAGCGGGAATCACAGGCTCGAGTGACGGCCAAAGCCGGTGGTGGGTTATGACTATGGACAGGGAACAGTCGTTCGCCAAAACGGGACGAAGCGTTTTGGCCTTCCTGCCGCTTACTGTCGCTGCGGTGCTTGCCATCTTTCTGGCCTGGGGCTTGACCCAAGACCCTGGCAGTCTTCCGTCCGCGCTCATCGGCAAGGTGGTGCCGGAATTTGACCTGCCGCCGGTTCAGGGGCGATCGCTCGGGCTGTCGAGCGATGATCTCAAAGGAGAGGTATCGCTGGTCAATGTCTTTGCTTCCTGGTGCGTTGCCTGCCGCGAAGAGCACCCTCTGTTCATGCAGCTTGCAGCGCAAGGCACCGTGCCGCTGCACGGCCTCAACTACAAGGATCAGCCGGACGATGCGGCGCAATGGCTGGACAACCTCGGGGACCCATACACGCGCACCGGAGCCGACATCAGTGGGCACGTGGCGATCGATTGGGGCGTCTATGGCGTACCCGAAACCTTTGTGGTCGATGCGGACGGGCTCATCGCCTACAAACACATCGGACCGGTGAACGAAGAGGTGCTCGCGAAAACCATCCTGCCGCTGGTGGAATCATTGCGCCAGCGGACCGCGGACCAGAAGATGCGGGGCGCTGGTCCATGACGGGTCTATTGCACGCAAAACGCACAATTCTAATCGCACTTGCGGCAGGGGGCCTCGTGTTGGTCGCGCTCGCAGTCACCGCCGCAATGATTTACATCGACGGCGATAAGGGCTCCCACCCCGTTAGCGACAGACCAGGCACAACACTATCGCCCCAGTCCTTCGTCATGCACGAAACGCCTCGGCCGCTTCCCGTGGTCACGTTCGAGGACGGGGCAGGTCAGGCTCTCACGCTGGCCTCATTCAAAGGCACAACCGTTCTGCTCAACATCTGGGCGACTTGGTGCGTGCCCTGCCGCGAGGAAATGCCAACGCTCGACGCGCTTCAGGCAAAACTCGGCGGCCCCGGTTTCGAGGTTGTGCCTCTTTCTGTCGACCGGGCCGGGCCGGAGGTGGTCCGCAAGTTCTATGCCGAGATCGGTATCCGGAATCTCGGTCTCTATATCGATGCCTCGATGCGGGCTTCGTTCGACCTTGCGGCTGTCGGCCTACCTACGACGCTCCTGATCGACGGTGAGGGGCGGGAACTGGGACGGCTCGTCGGCCCGGCAGAATGGGACGCGCCCGAGATGATCGATTTTCTCAAAACACATCAGACCTCGAACTGAAAAGGAAGCCTTCATGGATAAGTCACGACAATACAGCACCGAGGACGGTTCGTTTGGCCGCGATGTTCTCTACGCGCTTCGCTACTACCTCGGCGGCCGTCGCGGATACCTCATACTTGCGGCGGTCCTGATTGCTGGCGGTCTCGCGTTTAATTGGAGTTAGCCGCGGCAGGCATAGCGCCGCTGCTCCTCACAGCACTGCCGTGTGTCGCCATGTGCGCGCTCGGACTCTGCATGAACAAGGTTACCGGCGGTTCCTGCAAGTCAAACCAGGCCGGAAACCCTGCTGCCGCAGACGGTGAATCTTCATTACCGGGCGGAGCCCAAAATGACCTCTTGTCGGACGAAACCGCGCAACACGCACAATCCGTCAGTGTTGCGGTTTCGCCCCGGCATTCCCTATCCCTAACCAAGCAGAAAAGGAAAACTACCAATGATTAAACCTATCAAGTCTCTCACTATGGCTGCCGTTTTGATGATCAGCATCGCCGCAGTCCCGACCCTTCAAGCCGCTGAGCACAAAACTCCAAGCAACCAGGGCTCCATGATGGAAGAGGGCAGCATGGGGAACAACAAAGATATGATGAATCAGGACGGAATGTCCGGCATGGGCGGAATGATGGGCATGATGAAAATGATGGCCCAGATGGCGCCGATGATGGAGCAGTGCACCAAGGTGATGGCCAGCATGACAGACAACATGAAGTTGTCGACAGACCAATAGGAGGCTGAGATCCCCCCGCCCGGACATTTGGTCAGGGCGGGGGGGCTGCGAGAAACAGACATGACATCAGGCAAAACAACACATGTCAGACGAATTCGCTACGGCCTGTGGTTCCTGGTGACCATTGCCGCGTTGGTGATCGGTGGTGCCTATTTCGTCCGGACGATCGGCGTCCGCGAGCCGCCGTCGGTCACCACCGGCGAAGCCGCAATTCGCTCCGAGTTTTCTTTGATCGACCACAACGGAAATCGCGTGACCGAGGCCGACTTCCTCGGGCGCTGGCAACTCGTGTTCTTCGGATTCACCCATTGCCCCGACGTCTGCCCGACCACGCTCGCCTACATGGCGAATGTGCTGGATCGGTTTGGCGGCGAGGTCGAGCGGGTTGCACCGATCTTCATCACCGTCGACCCGTCGCGCGATACGCCGGAGGTGATGGCGGAATATGTTCAGGCCTTCCACCCGAAGCTGGTTGGACTGACCGGATCCGAAGCCGCGGTTGCCGCAGCTGCCCAATCCTTCCGCGTCTACTACGAGAGAATGGAAGAGGAAACGGCTCCGGACGGTTACCTGATGGCACACTCAGGGCACATCTACCTGATGACACCCGAAGGCCGCTTTGAGGATGTCTTCCGCGAAGCTGACCAGTCCGCGGAAGATATGGCCGTCGATGTCCTTGCAAGAATGAATGGAAAATAATGATGAAAATACTGATTGCAATCGTCGTGGCGCTCTGGGCGGGCGCATCGCCGACACTCGCAGAGGAGAGCGTCCGCGTTTCCGATGCGTGGGCGCGCGCCTCCGTTCTCGCGTCCCGGCCGGTCGCCTCTTATCTCACGATCGAGAGTGCTGTGGAGGATCGGCTCCTCGGTGTGACCACGCCTGTCGCCGGCCACGTCATGATTCACGCAGTCGAAAAGGACGGCGACGTAAGCCGCATGAAGCACATCGAAACGCTTGAGGTGCCGACAGGCGAGCGGATCACGCTCGCACCCGGCGGCATGCACCTGATGCTGATGGGACTGCAAGACAAACTCAGCGAGGGCACGACTTTCCCTATGACGCTCAGCTTCGAGAACGCCGGAGAGATCACCGTTGAGGTCTCCGTGCTCGGAATAGCGGCCGAGGGGCCAAGGGAGGTTTCTGAATGAAGCGCTTCCTGATCCTGGCCGCCCTGCTGGTCGCACAGCCGGCATTCGCAAACCATCCCGGTGAGCGCATCGATGAGGTGATGACCGATCGCGAACCGGCCTTCGAGGTCGCGGATAGCCCTTCCACGCCCGAACTCAGCCTCGAAGAACCGGACGGTGACGTCCTGCGCCTCGGCGATCTCCATGATCAGATCATCGTGCTGAGCTTTGTTCCGCAGAACTGTGACAGTCCATGCGCCAAACAGCAAGCCGTTCTCGCAGGCGTGCAAGAACAGGTGAATGCTTCGCCGATGAAGCAAATGGTCACGTTTGTAACCGTTCTTGACGCAGATGCCTCGATCAAGGCTCCGTGGGACCAGGCGAACTGGCGGCTCATGATCCTATCGGACGACGAGACAACTGCCACTGTGGCGGATCGATTTGCGGCGTTCAGCGGCCGCGACCAGGAGTTGCCGATGGCGCATGTCATCGACCGCAACGGACGGCATGCCGGTATTTTCCATGGATCGGATTTCAGCAAGACAAATCTGACCCTCTACATCAACCAGCTCATCAACAACGCGCATGCGCCAAAGCCGCCTACCGAAAAGGGGTGGTGGGGATGGCTGACAGGCCTGTTCTAAACAGCGGGAGAAGGAAGTTGACGCAATTTTCGAAATTCACGGGGCGCCGTTTCGGCTTTCTCATGCTGCCCCTGCTGCTGATCATTGCGGCAGGCGCCTGGTATCTGCTCGATTCGGGGTTCAGGACCGGCCAGCAGCCTACTATCGGATCGGAGAACCTGCCGCAGGACGCGTTTGAGCGGCGGGTGCGCGACTATCTTGTAGCCAATCCGGAGGTCATCGTCGAGGCCATGCAGAACCTCGAACGGAAGCAGCGGGAGGCGGAACAGACAGAAGCTCAGGCGGCCCTTGCCACCCATCGTGATGAACTGCTCAACAGCCCGGAAAGTCCAGTCGGTGGCAATCCGCAAGGCGATGTGACGTTGGTCGAATTCTTTGATTACAATTGTTCCTACTGCCGCCAGGTTGCGCCAACGATGATGGCGGCGGAAGCAGACGATCCGAAACTACGCATCGTCTACAAGGAGTTTCCCATCCTCGGGCCAAATTCCGTGTTCGCAGCCAAGGCAGCTCTTGCGGCCCGCCAGCAGAACCTCTACCCCGAATTCCATAAAGCAATGATGCAGGTGTCAGGAGCTGCCGACGAGGGGCGAGTGATGGAGGTTGCTGGGCAAATCGGCCTGGATGTCGAGCGGCTGCGAAACGATATGGCTGATCCTGCTGTCGACGCTGAAATCGCGCGCAACCTCGCGCTCGCCCAAGTTCTGCGGATCAACGGCACGCCGGGCTTTGTTATCGGTGAGGAAATATTGCGCGGCGCCACCGACCTGCAAACCATGCAGACGCTGATCGCGCGTGCCCGGAAAAGCGGTGACCGGTGAGCTCGGAAGAAGACTTGAAAGGCCGTCGGAATGCCTGAACTCTCCAATATTGGTATCCTGAGCGCCTTTTTTGCAGGCATTGTCTCGTTCCTGTCTCCTTGCGTACTGCCGTTGGTGCCGGGGTATGTTTCCTATGTCGCCGGCCGGTCGACGATCAGATCACCCTCAAGTGAGGTTTCTATTGCGCGAAGCGCAGCGCTCGGTTTCAGCCTCTGCTTCGTGCTCGGCTTCACAACCGTCTTTGTCATCCTTGGTGCCAGCGCTACAGCGCTGGGGCAATTGCTGCTTCGCTACCGCTTCGAGATGAACATCGTCGGAGGCGGGATTGTTACGCTGTTCGGGTTGTTCATGCTCGGAACCATTCGACCCACGTGGATGATGCGCGAGGCACGGTTTCACCTGGATCTGCCCGGCGGCAAGGCCGTATCGTCCTATGTGCTGGGCCTGGCATTCGCTTTCGGCTGGACCCCCTGCATCGGTCCGATCCTCGGTGCCATTTTGACCGTTGGCGCGGCATCAGCCTCGGTCGCCGACGGCGTCGCACTATTAGCGATCTACTCGATGGGCCTCGGTGTGCCGTTCCTGCTTGCTGCTGCTTTCACCGGCGCCTTGGCAGCAAGATTGAAGACCTTCGGACGCCTCGGGCGTATTCTGCGGACATTCGCCGGAGCGGTTATGATCTTGATGGGAGTCGCCATGATGACAGGATATCTGTCCTCCTTCGCCTTCTGGCTTTTGGAGACGTTTCCGTTGCTGTCTACAATCGGCTAGGCGAACGGCCTGTTGAGGAAATTGTGATTTGACATTCCCGTCGCTGAAAGGCGCAGGCTTGACTTTTATAGGGAGGTAGCAGTGATCTCGAAAACCGAAATCCTGGAGCGGGATATCCTGCGCGTGTTCAGATATGCCTGCCGGCAAGATCGGCTGGACATCGCCGAATTCATGCTCGCAGCACTGGAGAAACTGGATGGTGAGCACGCGAGGTCTACTGTGAGAAACCGTCCACTGATCGATTCCTATCGCGTTCTGATCGAGCCCCGCGACTCCTGAAAGCCGTAAATTCTACAGACAGGCGCAATCGCCCACCACGGCACTCTTGTCAGTTGTCGTTTCGATGGCGACGGTCGTGTTTGAAATATCCGTCGCGAGCGTCGAAGCTATCGCCACTGCTTCGGCCGATGCTGGGTGACCGGCGATAGCAAGAGGCGATGTCGGTAAAGAGAGCGTAGGTTCGCGAGAGCGGCATTGTCGGCAGGATTTCGCCGCGAGATGCTGCATTTGCGCCTGCACCCGTCATTCTGCCTGGTGCTTCCGGCCTGTTGTCGGCCGGAACGAGGGGGGAAGTTACACACTACCCCGCAGGTATCGTGTCCCACATTTACTGCAAAAAAGTCCTGCTCATTGTGCCGAGGTCGGAACCTATTCCGGGATTCTCAGTTGTACTCGCCTAAGAAGAGGAGTGTTGACATGCAAGTTCAGGAAATTATGACGCGCGACCCTGCCTGTTGCGGCCCGAATAGCACCATTCAGGATGCAGCAAGGATTATGGCTGACAAATCGGTAGGGTCGGTTCCTGTGCTCAACGACGCCGGGGAACCGGTGGGTATCGTGACCGATCGCGACATTTGCTGCAGCGCAGTTGCCGAAGGCAGGACGAATGAGACTCCCGTATCCGAAGTGATGTCCACCGACCTGCTGACGACGACACCGGATGAGGACGTTTCGTCATGCTGCGACAAGATGGAAGAACGGCAAGTCCGGCGGGCCGTCGTTACAGACAATACAGGCAAGTGTTGTGGGATGATTGCCCAGGCGGACATAGCGCGTGACGCCGACGGTGAAGAGACCGCGGAACTTGTACAGGAGATCTCGAAGTCGGATCGGAAATCTGGCTGCTGCTGAATTTTTCGGTGAGAGACTCGCGGCGGCTGGCGTGTTCGCTCACGCTGGGAGCCGCGCAGCCCGCGTCACAACGTTCCAGTACGGGAAAATATGCCGGGCGAGAGCGCAGGCTCAATCCGGGACGGAAATAAAACAAGGAGATTTGATGATGATGGATGGTGGCATGATGCTCGGAATGGGATTTATATGGCTTCTTGTCATGGCGTTGCTGGTTCTAGCGGTTGTGGCGTTGGTGAAATACCTGCGCACATAGCTTGAAACCGGAGCGAGACCATGACGGATGAAAGCAGGCCTGTCGTCATTGTTACTGGGTCAAGCGGATTTCTTGGTTCAGCAGTGGTGCGGCGGTTGCACGGAACCTACCGCGTCGTCGGACTTGACCGGTATTCGCCGCCGCATCCCCCACATCAGGCCGAATGCGTCTGTTTCGACATCACCGATCAGGCAAGTGTCGATACTGCGCTTGAACGCGTGCGATTTGCGTATGGCGACAGGATAGCCGCCTGCGTTCACCTCGCGGGCTATTTCGATCTCAGCGGCGAGGATGATCCCGCATATGATGCCGTCACGGTGGAGGGTTCGAAACGGCTGCTGAAGGGGCTTCAGGCGTTCGAGCTGGAACAGTTCGTCTTCGCGTCCACCATGCTTGCACATGCGCCGACCGAGCCAGGCGAGCCGATAGACGAGAATCATCCTCTCGATCCCAAGTTTCCTTACCGCGCGTCGAAGGTGCGCACGGAGAAGGTATTGCGCGAGGAGCGGGGCGAGGAGAAACTCGTGCTGATGCGCCCTGCGGGCATCTACGATGACAAGGGGCAGTCGACATTTCTGGCCCACCAGATCGCCCGCATTCACGAACGACGGTTCAGCGGCAAAGTCTATCCCGGTGATCTGTCGCGCGGGCAAGCCTTCCTGCATCTCGATGATTTTCTCGACGCCGTGGAACGCATTGTCGACCGCCGCGCCAATCTGCCGGACGTCTTTCCGGTTTTACTGGGCGAGGCCGACCCGATTCCGTTCGGAGAGTTGCAGCGCCTGATCGGGCGCGAGCTACATGACGAGGACTGGGTCACCTGGAATGTGCCACCACAGCTGGCCAAGCTGGGCGCATGGACGGAGAACCGGATTTTTGGCGAGGACGCCTTTATCCGGGCATGGATGGTCGATATTTCCAGCGATCACTATGAGCTCGATCTTTCGGCGGCGAAAAAGCACCTGGATTGGAAGCCTGAGCACAGTCTGCGCGACGACATGCCGGGAATTCTTCAGCGACTGAAGGTCGATCCCTACGGGTGGTACGAAGCGAACGGATTGAACGCCGCCCGGGTTTCGGCGGCCAAGGTCGAGAACGCCGCGGCGGAAGAGGCTGCCAAGAAGGCGCCGTCCGAGGCCGAAGCGAACGAGGACAGGCGTAAGCACGACGTGCATATGCGCAAGATGCATTTTTCGATGCTATGGGTGCATTGGCTCGTCATGGCCCTGGGCCTCTGGCTTGCCACCGCGCCATCTGTTTTCGGCACCTTCGATCAGACCGAGTTCAGCGCTGCGGTCCAGCGGGTGACGGCGGATCGCGGGCTATGGCCTGCCGCGACCCGAAGCTGGCTGACCGCGTGGAACGATGTCTTCACCGGGCTTGCCATCATGGTCTTTGCCGGCCTTTCTCTGCGCCCCGGCAATGGCTGGGCACAATGGGCGAATGCAGCATTGGGGGTCTGGTTGCTGGCGGCGCCGCTGGTGTTTTGGACGCCGGATGCGGCCGTCTATGCCAACGACACACTGATCGGCGCACTTGTCATCGCCTTGACCATCCTGATCCCCATGATGCCTGGCATGTCGCGCGGGGGGATGATGGATGACTCCGACATTCCGCCCGGCTGGACCTATTGCCCTTCAACATATGTCCAGCGCCTGCCAATCATCGCGCTGGGTGTCGTTGGCTTTCTCCTGTCGCGTATCCTGTCTGCCTACCAGCTCGGCCACATCGATGGCGTCTGGGAGCCGTTCTTTTCGTCCCCCTCGTCGCTGAATGGCACCGAATACATCATCACCTCGGATGTCTCGAAAGCTTGGCCCATTGCAGATGGCGGCCTTGGTGCCATGAGCTACATGTTTGAGATATTGATGGGCGTGATGGGCAGCCGTCGGCGCTGGCGCACGATGCCCTGGATGGTCGCACTGTTCGGGATTGTGGTCGGGCCGCTCGGTGTCGTCAGCATCTATTTCATCATCATACAGCCGATTGCGATCGGCACCTATTGCACGATCTGCCTGATGGCGGCACTGGCGATGCTGATCATGATCCCGTTCTCGCTCGATGAGATTGTCGCGATGGTGCAGTTCATGGTTTGGAACACGCGCCGGGGCAGGCCGTTCTGGCGCGCGTTCTTCAGGGGCGATTCTCTGCCCGGTGGTTCGTCCGGCGGCGAGACGAGCTTTGACTCGCCACCGATGCAGATCCTGCGGCAAAGCGCAGTCGGCGTCACCGTACCATGGACACTCGGGTTGAGTGCTGCGATCGGTGCCTTCCTGATGCTGGCGTCACGCTCGGTTTTTGGTAATGAAGTGGCAATGGCAAACAGCGACCACCTGCTGGGTGCATTGGTCCTGACCACTGCGGTCATCGCTTGGGCCGAGGTGGCACGCCCGCTGCGATTCTTGAACGTCATTTTTGGGCTGTGGCTGGTAGTCGCACCGCTGCTGCTAAGCGGCGGTACGGTGGCCGGCAGCTTCTTTGGGATTGCAGCGGGGATTTCACTGGTGGCACTGAGCCTGCCCCAGGGACGCCGCAGCAAAGAGCATTATGGAAGCTGGGACAGATATATCCTCTAACGGGGCCGGCGAAGTTTCGCGGTTGTTGAGCCACCGGATCGCGAAACGGGGGCTCGGCGAACTTTGATCCCCACTCTATCCACGCCTCACCGCCGATGAGGCAATGCGGAAGAAATCGTTTCGGTGGGCGGAATGGCGGCGTCGCCTTAATTTGAAAAGGCCGTCAGAGTGTTGCTGCGGCCGACATTATGTGGCGTTCAGCAGCGTGATTAGAAGCCATAGCCTCAGTGCGAGGCGTTCGGCGATCGGCGGCAGTTTGATGTTTGCGGTGAAATAGAAAGAGGTTCGAAATCGGGCCGTGGCTTGCAACGAATCGTTGGCATTGCGTGGCTGACTTGAACCGCATCGTGATCCGTTCTCTCTTCCTTATCGGGAGATGGGAATTCTCGGCCCGATTGTTCAGCCCCTTATGCGAACGATGCTCAATGCCGAGCATGTTATCGCGTTTGTGGCGTCGTAGGAGCAGAGTTTGTCGGTCACTATCACACGGGGCGTGACGCCCTGGCCTTTGAGCAACTTGCGCATCAATTTCAGCGCTGCCTTTTTGTTGCGACGGCTTAGCAAAAGGGGATCGAGAACATAGCCTTCAGCATCGACGGCTCGCCAGAGCCAGTACTTTCTGTCCCTTCGTCGTTACCACCAGTTCATCGAGGTGCCATTTACCGGCAAAGCCGCGTTTTGAGCGCCGACGAAGCGAAGTGGCAAACTCGGAGCCAAATTTAGCAACCCATTCCGATATCGTCTGGAACGAAACGTCGATCCCGCGCTCGGCAAGAAAATCCTCCACGTAGTGCAGGCTCAACGGAAAACGGGAATACAGCCAGATCGCGTGAGCGATGATCTCGGCGGGAAAGCGGTGACGTTTGTAACGATGTCCGGTGCAAGCAAAAGGAGAAGTTTTCATGCCAAATGCTCTAACGCACAAAACTTATGGCGACGCTGCCCCTTTGCCATGGGTCCTCACCTTACTTGGATAAACATGCACTCCGTACAAACGGAAGGGAGTCAACACATGAGAAGACCGCTGCAGCAACGTGACTGATCCCCTTGCGTTATCACCCCGCGCAGCAGGAGAGCTTCGCCACATCCCTTGTAAACCCCTGGGCGGCGAGTTTCAGCCCTTCGACCGTGGTGAGATACGGAAAGATCGTTTCGCCCAGTTCCTTCGTCGTCATTCCGAATTTGATCGCCAGTACCATCGTCTGGATGCTGTCAGCACCTTCCGGTGCGAGGATCTGCGCGCCGAGCAAGCGGTCGGTCTTTTTATCGGCCACTAGCTTGAAGAGGCCACGCGTATCGCGGGCAGCCAGCGCGCGCGGCACCTGGTCGAGCGGCGCAACCGATGTTTTGACATCAATCCCCTGTTTGCGGGCCTGGCTTTCCGAAAGCCCGACGCCGGCCAGCTGCGGATCGGTAAACACCACCCAAGGCATGACGGCGTTGTCATAGACAATGCTGTCGCCGTTCAGCGCATTGCGCGCCGCGAGCTTGGCACCGTAAGCCGCCATATAGACAAACTGATCGCGCCCTGTCACATCGCCAGCCGCATAGACGCTGGATATTGAGGTGCGCATGCGGTCGTCGACAGCAATTCCACCACCCGGCAGCAGCCTTATGCCGGCTTCCTCCAGGCCGAGGCCTGCCGTGTTGGGCGTGCGTCCGGTGGTCATCAGCACCTGCTCGGCGGTGAGCGTTTCGGCATGGCCGCCCACATCAATGGTCAGCCTGATTTCGCCATCTTGCTGCGCGATGCCGGAATAACTCAGTCCGGTGCGGACCGTGATGCCGTCATTGACCAGATAGCCGGCGAGTGCTTGCGCTATTTCCGGTTCTGCCTCGGGCAACAGACGCGAGCGCGTGACCAGCGTCACTCTGGTGCCGAGGCGCGCGAACATCTGTGCAAGTTCACAGCCGATATAGCCGCCGCCAATGACCAGAAGCGAACGTGGCTGTTCCCCAAGCTCCAGCGCGGTGGTGCTGGTGAGGTAAGGAACACGCTCAATGCCGTCGATGGAAGGAATCGTCGGCGACGCACCCGTGGCGATGATAATCTTGCCGGCGCTGATCGGACTTCCATCCACCAGGACGCCCGAACCATTGAGTCGTGCGAGCCCCTCCATATATGCGACACCGTCATATTCGGGCAGCAGGTCGGTATATTTCTTCTGCCTGAGCGTTCCGACCAGATCGTCCTTGGCCGCAACCAGCGCGCGCCAATCACTGACGTGGGCTTCACCGGCAAGCCCCGGAAACCGGCCTGCCCTGCCTGCGCCATGCACCGCCTCGGCGGCACGGATCATGGTCTTGGAGGGCACGCAGCCGACATTGACACAGGTGCCGCCAATCGTACCGTGCCCGATCAGCGCGACATTCGCCCCTTGTTCGGCTGCTGTGATCGCGGCGGAGAAGCCCGCCGAGCCGGCCCCGATAACTGCGATGTCGAAAGCTCGGCTTTCGGCCCCGCCGGTAGTGCAGCAGTCACCGGTGTCCACTTGCTGGTCCATTGTCGTTTTCCTCTTGTGTTGATGGGGACTGTCACCATGGCGATGCCCGAAAATCCTGCGTCACACCATCGAGCCGATGTCCGAGGCGTAGCTCGGATATGCGAAGATCATTGCCTTGATCTGGTTGGCGGTCAGGCCTGCTCCTATCGCCATGGCAAACAGGTTGATCTGCTCCTCGGCACCCGGCCCCATCAGATGCGCGCCGAGGATCCGGCCGGTCTCCTGTTCGACAAGAACCTTGTAGCCCGTCCATTTCGCCCCGACCCGCATTGAGGAATACCAGCTCTGTGTCTTTTCGAAGTGGGTGTCGAACTTCAGCCCCTTCTCCCGCGCAGCCGTCTCCGATATTCCGACGGTAGCGACCATGGGCAGGGTGAAGACAACGCTCGGGATTGGTGGATAGGACACGCTGCGCTCGTCGTGACCGGCCAGCAGGTTCTTGGCGGCGATCCGGCCTTCGTAGGCTGAAACCGGAGTCAGGTTGGGGCCACTGTCGGCGCAGTCTCCGGCGGCGAATATGTTTGGACTGGTTGTGCGCATCGTGGCGTCGACCTTGATGCCACGTGGTCCATGCTCCACACCGGCGGCGGCGAGGTTCAGTCGGTCGATATTGGGCACGCGTCCGGTGGCGTGGACGACGGTGTTGCAGGTAACCACCTTGATGCCGCCCGGCGTCTCGAAGGAGACGGCGAGTTCGCCGCCCTGTTTCTCGATTTTCAGCACTTTCGCTTCGGTCCGCAGAGCGACTCCGAGTTCGGCGGTGGCTTCGACCAGTATTGCTACAAGATCGGGATCGAAATTGCCGAGCGGCCGCTCCGCCATCTCCAGGACCGTGACCTCGCTCGCACCGGCGCGTTTGGCGATATGAGCGAATTCCATAGCGATGAATCCACCGCCAACAAAAACGACCCTGTCCGGTCGCTTCGGCAGATCGAGGAAGTCGGTGCTGGTGATTAGCAGCTCTTCGCCGGGGATGTTCAGCGTCATCGGCCGCGCGCCGGTGGCGATGTGGAAATGCCTTGCGCGCAGGCTTTCCCCGTTCATCTCGATCGTGTCGGGGGCGGTGAACCGCGGGTCGCCATGCAGCGTCGCAACGCCCGCCTTTTCAAGCCCGGTCTCGATGCGCATCGGCATGGCGTCCGTGAAGCTGCGCTTGAAGGCCATCATGTCCTGCCAATCGACAGAGGTCTGAGCCTCAAGACCCTTGCCCTTCAGGTTCTGCGCCCAGTCCATGCCCTCGGTCACGGCCACCAGCATTTTCTTCGGGTCGCAACCGCGCAAGGCGCAAGTCCCGCCGTAGGGCAGGCTGTCGATGATGGCGACCTTCCAGCCTGCTGCCGCGGTCATCCGGGCAACCCCGCTGCCGCCGGTTCCGGCCCCGATCACTATCAGGTCGTAGTCAAATGCGTCGCTCATGTGTGTCTCCTCCTCATCGGATTGGGCCAGCTCATCATGGTCGGCGCGGCAGTTCCGGGCTCGACAATCATGATCTCGTCAAGCGCCGCTTCCGGCGCCAGACGGCGTAGACGGCGAGGCCGATGAAAAAGCACCGGCGCGGGCAACCGGACATGGTCAAGGTAGCCGGTGATTGCGGATAGGCCAACCACGCCCGCCAACACCAAAAGCGCCGGCGTGAAACAGCACAGCGCCGCAAATGCCGCGCCGTCGATCACGACGCCGAGTAGGGGCCGGTCGTTCACCGCGTCAGCCCTATTTCGCGTGCGCGGGATACCCGGCGTTCTCCGAGGCTGTGGCGATGGAACCGATGGTTGCCTTGGACGGATCGAACACGACGGTTGCGGTCCTGGCATCGAAATCGACCGTGACCAACCGAACGCCTTCAACGCTTTCCATTGCCTTTCTCACCGTGACGGGACACAGCGCGCAGGTCATGCCCGGTACATCGAAGGTGGTCGTCTGTTCGCTCGAAGCTGCCTGAGCTGCCGCGACAGGGACCGGCGACGCGACAGTGGCGATGAGAGCCAGACTGGATACGCCCAGCACAAGCAATCCGGTTGCAATGATGAATGTTGGTTTCATAACGGTCTTCTCCTTAGTAGAAAATCGGTGCCCACCAATTGATGGTCAGCGCCATCACGACCAGCATGGTCGAGAGCCACAGGGCGGTCTGGGTAATGAGAGTGGATTGCGGGCGAGCGCAGTAAGACCCGTCTTCGCACGCAGGCCTGGCTTTGAAATATATTTGCCTGAAACCGAGCCCGATGAAGACGAGCGCCACGCCCGCGAAAATCGGCTTGAAGGGCTCGAGCGCGGTCAGGTTGCCGATCCACGCGCCGGATATGCCAAGGGTCAGCAGCACAAGCGGTGCGATGCAGCAGGTGGAGGCAAGGATGGCGCCGATGACGCCGCCGGTTGCAAACCAGCCTTTGCGCCGATCACTGGTTTCCAACGCCGCATCCAGCGTAGTTGTTTCGATTTCCATGTCACTCATGCGGTTCGCCCTCGAATTTCATTCAAAGGCACGCTACAGTCTGTAGCAACTACAGACTCAAGGGGTTTTTGATTAATGACCGATCACGTTTCCGGGAGGACATTGCAGCGCGCCGAAGTGGCAAGGCGCACAGGCTGCAATCTCGAAACCATTCGCTATTACGAGAATACCGGCATGATGCCCGACCCGCCGCGCACAGCTTCAGGTTACAGGGTCTACGACGACGGCCACGTCTCACGGCTGCGGTTCATCCTGCGCGCCCGCGAACTCGGCTTCTCTATCGGGCAGATCCGCGGCCTGCTCGATCTGGTCGATGGCGGAACCCAGACCTGCGCCGAGGTGAAGGAGCGGACCGAGCGGCATCTCGCCGATGTGCGCGCCAAGATCGCCGACCTCCAGCGTATTGAAAAAGTGCTGGCGGCAACTGCGGCGCAATGCTCCGGCAGGGACGTGCCGCAATGCCCGGTCCTGGAGGCGCTGGCGTCCGACGTTCAGCCAGACATTCGCCCGGCGACACCCGGATCGGCAAAGGCAGAATGCGCCTGAGGACATCGACCCCGAAATGCACGGTAGGGGCGGCCCCAATCTTCGTGTTCGCTAGTCAGTTTTTCCCAGCGCGGCAGGCATGATTTCATTGACGTCCACTCAATCTTGCCTACCGGCTGAAATTAAGACGCATCGGGTGATTTGATCCGGCATCTTGCTCACGTCATTTTCATTTTACAATTCCAAGATTCCCGTGTAGCCGGCAGAAAGAGGATGTCGAATGCTGCACTTTAAAGCACTTGCGAAACTGATTGTTGCGATCTCACTTTTGATGGTGGCGTCCGCATCGGTGAGCGTTTGAACTTCGCAGCAACACGCTACATCGCAGCCATCTTCAGCTGGCGGGCTTGATTGAGCTCGACCCTAGTGAATGAGTTTGCTATTGTTTTGGCCTCAACACTGTGGCAAACCTCTTTGAGATGAAGGTACCGAATTGCCATAGATCCCGTCTCGGACGTATGCTTCTGGTCTTGATGTTTGCTTTTACATCCATCGTACCGGAGTCCCTGCATGCGTTCGCTATGGCTGAGGCGCAGTCAGTCAACGGCGGAGGACATCATGCGATGATGGGCCATCTGTCTGGTGATCAGCCACCGGCTACCCATCACCAATCCCGGGAAAAATCAGCAGATTTCGCGCAAGAACCGATCCCCACCGGCCAAGACACGGTTATAGACCGGTGCTGTCCTGCAAGCTGTTTCGTTGCGCTCTGCCATTTCGACGCCGTGGCGGTGGATCGATTCATTCCCGAGAGTTTCGAGATCGGCGCGACTCCTGAATTTGTGGTCGTGGTCATGGCGTTGCCCGAGCGGCCGCCGCGAGCCTGAAGTGTGATCTGAGCCCTTTTGTGGCGTCGGGGCCGAGTGTCATCGGTTAAATCCACTTCTTATCGCAGTAGGACAATCATGTTTCGTTTTCTCTTGGCGGCCACCATGCCGCTGACCCTTGCTGGCTGTGCGTCGGCGAGTGGCCCTGCCGACGTCATGTCGGTGAGTTCGCCCGCAGATACCGGTGCAGGTATTCGTAATATCCATCATCACACGGTTCTGGATGGTTACACCCATCGAACTCCCGTGGAACCGAAGTCTTGGCGTCAACAAAACGACAGCCAGGGCCCTGGCGCGGGGGTAGGCTCATGAGCATCTCCCGCACTACTATATCTTTCATTGTCGTGTCATCCGCAGGGTTGTTTCTAGCTGGTTGTGTCAGCGACCAGGAGCTCGCCGGGTACTCGGCGAAAGAGGCCGGTTTTGGCGTCGTCGCAGCATCCGTTTCCATCGGCACCAGAGGCAAAGAGGCGGTTTGGCTTCAAAACAAGGATCAGGCAAAAGCGGTTTCCGAACGCGTCCACGGCCTGGTGCACAAGAAAACTATCAATGCCGACACCGCTGTTCAGGTAGCACTTCTGAACAACAAGGGCCTGCAGGCAGCCTATACCGATATCGGCATGAACGCTGCAGAAGCCTGGCAGCAAAGCTTACCTGAAAACCCAAGGGTTTCGATCGGCCTGTTGGGAATTGGAGCGCCAGAACTTGGGGCCTATCGCGCCATCGAAGGAATGATCGCGGCCAACATCCTGTCGCTTGCGACCCGGAAGGCTCGCGTTGATATCGCCGACACGCGGTTCAGGCAATCCCAGATGCGGGCGGTTGACGCAACCTTGAAGGTAGCCAATGACACACGCCGGGCCTGGGTCAATGCAGTTTCGGCATTTGAAACAGTTGCCTATCTCAATCAGGCCAAGGTCGCTGCCGACGCAGCTTCTGAACTTGCTCAGAAACTCGGCGAAAGCGGAGCGCTTGCAAAGGGCGGTCAGGCGCGTGAACACGCATTTTATGCGGAGCTCACGGGGCAAATGGCCGAAGCCCGGCTGGCGTCACGGCTGGCCAAGGAAGAGTTGACCCGGATCATGGGACTATGGGGCAGCGAGGTTGATTACTATGTCCCCGACAAGCTTCCACGGCTGCCGCGCGGGGTTATCAAGAAAAACCGGATTGAGCAGGAGGCGCTTGAAAACCGCGTCGACCTTCGTGTTGCCAAGCTGGAACTCGAAGCTGTTGCCAAGAGCTATGGTCTTACTGAAGCCACGCGCTTTGTCACGGATCTCGAAATTATCTCGGGGGTTGAAGCCGAGCGTGAGATCGAGACCGAATACGAGATAGTCGGCGGCAATCTGGAAGAGAGCAAAACCCGCAAAACAGTGGTTACGCCGCAGCTCGAACTGGAGTTCGTGATCCCGATCTTTGACAGCGGCAAAGCGCGGCTGCGAAAGGCTGAGCTTGCCTACATGCAGGCGGCCAATCAGCTTGCCGAAAAAGCAGTCAACATCCGCTCCGAGGCGCGGTCTGCGCATACCGCCTACAGTTCAACCCACGAGATCGCGCGGCACTACCTCAATGCCGTGGTGCCCTTGCGCACCACGATCGAGTCGGAAGGCTTATTGACCTACAACGGCATGATTTCAAACACCTTCGAGCTCCTCGCCGACACTCGCGCAAAGATCGGAACCTTGATGTTGGCGATCAACGCCAAGCGCGAGTTCTGGCTGGCCGATGTCAACCTGTCTGCCGCGATTTACGGTGGTGGAGCAGGCGCGGGCGGTAGTGCAGCGGCACCGTCCGTCGGCGACGCCGGTCACTGATTTTTCCGGAAAGGAACAAGACCATGATGAACAGACGTCAATTACTAGGCGCAAGCGCTGCCGGAGCGGCCCTTGTCTCCTCGACCGCCTGGTCGAAAACGACGAACATGGGACTGCCCGATGCGGCTCTCATGGAGAGCCCGCTGACCCAGGCCCCGCTGATGCCGTCCACCGGACCGGACTACAATCCGGTTGTCACACTCAACGGCTGGACCTTGCCATTCCGGATGAACAATGGAGTGAAAGAGTTCCACCTTGTCGCCGAACCGGTGGAGCGTGAACTGGCAGACGGCATGACCGCCTATCTGTGGGGTTACAACGGCCAATCCACCGGCCCGACCATCGAGGCCGTGGAAGGCGACCGGGTCCGGATCTACGTTACCAACAAGCTGCCAGAGCACACCACGGTACACTGGCACGGGTTGATCCTGCCATCCGGCATGGATGGCGTCGCTGGTTTGTCTCACCCGGCGATTCCATCCGGCAAGACCTACATTTACGAGTTTGATCTCGTGAAGTCGGGCACCTTCATGTACCACCCGCACGGCGACGAGATGGTGCAGATGGCGATGGGGATGATGGGATTCTTCATCGTTCATCCGAAGGATCCGGCGTTCATGCCGGTTGATCGCGATTTCCTGATCATGCTCAACGCCTTCGACATCGATCCCGGCTCCTATGTGCCGAAGATCATGACCATGGCGGACTTCAACCTGTGGACATGGAACAGCCGGATCTTCCCCGATATCGATCCGTTGGTGGTCTCGAGGAATGATCGTGTGCGCGTCCGTGTCGGCAACCTGACCATGACCAACCATCCGATCCACATGCATGGTTATGATTTCGAGGTGACCGGCACCGACGGCGGCTGGGTGCGGCCCGAAGCCCGCTGGCCGGAAGTGTCGATCGACATTCCGGTCGGCGCGATGCGGGCATACGAGTTCGACGCCAAGTATCTCGGCGACTGGGCCATCCATTGCCACAAATCCCATCACACGATGAATGCGATGGGGCACGACGTGCCGACCTTCATCGGCGTCGACAAATCGAAGGTCACCAGGAAGATCCGGATTGTGCAGCCCGAATACATGCCGATGGGAACCGCCGGCATGGCCGACATGGCGGAAATGTCGATGGAGTTGCCCGACAACACCATTCCAATGATGGCCGGCTGGGGCCCCTACGGCCCGCTTGAAATGGGCGGCATGTTCTCCGTCGTCAAGGTCCGAGAGGGCATCTCGGCTGGCGATTACAGCGATCCCGGCTGGTACGAAAACCCGCCCGGAACCCAGGCTTATGAGTGGACCGGCGAATTGCCGGAATTCGCCAAGGCAGCAGACGCAACAACAACAATCACGCCAACGCCGGTGAAATCCGGCAGCAACGGCTAACCTCTTCGACCCGAACTGTTCACGAAAGGAACAATACATATGAAAATTCTGTCAATCGCATCCACAGCTCTCCTGGCAATGACGGCGCTGGCAACCGCCGCAGGAACCCATTCAGGCGGGCATGACGACGGTATGATGGCTGTCGGCAAACCCGGGAAAGCAGCGCAGGTTGGCCGCACCATCGAAGTGATCATGAAGGAAACTGATGACGGAGAGATGCTGTTCGAACCTAAGGAAATCAAGGTTGAGAAGGGCGAGACAATCCGCTTCACCGTGATCAACAAGGGCGAATTGGAGCACGAGTTCGTGCTCGACAATCATGAAAATGTGATGACGCACAAAGCTGCGATGTCGAAGATGCCCGAGATGGAACATGACGATCCCAATTCCGTACGTCTCGACTCTGGCATGGACGGCGAAGTGATCTGGACTTTCTCGAATGCAGGTCCGTTTGAGTTCGCATGCCTGATCCCCGGTCATTACGAATCCGGCATGAAGGGCGACATCACCGTCGCCGGCCACTGATCCAACGAACCGTTTCCGACACAGAAAAAAGGTAAGACAAATGCGAAAACTTACAACACTCATGATTGCTGCCATGATTGCCGTTACCGGCAGCGCTGCAGCTCTTGCCACCGAGTACACCAAAGGCAAGGTCAAGAAAGTCGACATGAAGGCCGGCAAGGTCACCATCATTCATGAGGAACTGACCAATCTCGATATGCCTGCCATGACCATGGTGTTTCGCGCCGCTGACCCGGCCATGCTGGAGAAGATGAATCCTGGTGACGACATCGAGTTCATCGCCGACCGGGTGAAAGGCAAACTGACTGTCACAGAGCTGAAGTAACCGCCGAAAGGCAAGTGGCGGGAAATCGAAGCTTCCCGCCACTTGCACCTGTTGTTTATCGCCAAGACCGCACCCGGATTGCCGGGCTGAAAGGCCTCCGATGAAACTTTCCCGTCGCCGCTTGCTTGCCGGTTTCTCTTCTGGTCTCGTCGCCTCCCAATTGCCGAGCTTGTCGCTGGCAAAATCACAGGATGGGTTCTTTGATCTCATTGCCGCGCCTTCGAAGCAGCGGCTTTACCTGCCCGATGCGCCCATGTCGGATCTTTGGACCTACAACGGATCTGCACCGGGGCCGGAAATCAGGGCGAAAAAGGGTGAGCGCGTCCAGGTGCGCTTCACCAACAAGCTGGAAGAGCCGACATCGGTTCATTGGCATGGCGTTCGTATCGACAACGCGATGGATGGCGTTTCCGGGCTGACCCAGAAACCGGTCGAGCCGGGCGGCTCATTCGTCTATGACTTTGTCGCGCCCGATGCAGGGACCTTCTGGTACCACGCCCACAACAAGAGCTGGAACCAGGTTGCGCGCGGCCTTTACGGGCCTCTCATCGTTGATGAGAATGAGCCCGTTTTCGAGCGCTCCAACGATCTTACCCTTGTTCTTGATGACTGGCGGCTGGCAGGCGAAGGCGTGCTTGATGTCGCAAGCCTTGGATCGATGATGGAATGGGCCCACGGCGGACGGCTCGGCAACTGGCTGACGGTCAATGGTCAAAGCCGTCCGGTGACCGGTCTTGTCCGGGGCCAGACCTATCGCCTCCGGCTCATCAATGCGGCCAATGCGCGTGTCTTTGAAATAGATCCAAACCGTTTCGGCGCAACGCTCCTGGGCTTTGATGGCCAATCATTCGCCGAACCGGCCAGGCTTGACTACGCGCCACTCATGCTGGGGCCTGCCCAGCGCGTGGATCTGATGGTCGTGGCCGAAAGCGATTTCATCATTGAGGAGGTTTCGGGGGACACGCCGTACCCTATTGCGGGTTTTTCGGTCAGCGATGCGGAGACCACGGAAGCGCCGGGATCCGCGATCAAGCTGCACCCCAATGTTTTGCCCGAACCGGACCTTGCCAAGGCCCGGCGTCCCCGCCTGGAAATGACAGGCGGTGCAATGGGGGGCATGATTGACATCATCTACAAGGGTAGGAAGCTTCAGGGCGATGATTTCCGCACCGCAAGACAGGCCTGGGCTTTCAACGGCGTGGCCAATCTGGCCGAGGAACCGTTCTTCGCGGCTCGGCAGGGCGAAACCATTGTCATTGAAACCGTAAACCGGACCGCCTGGGTTCATGCCATGCATGTCCACGGTCATCATTTCCAGATCCTCAACAGATCCGGCTCTGTTGTCGATGAGGCAAAGCCATGGCGGGATACCTTTCTAATCGGGCAGGATCAGACAACCGAGATTGCTTTCGTGGCTGACAATCCTGGCAAATGGCTGTTCCATTGCCACATGCTTGAGCATGCGGCAGCCGGCATGAACACCTGGTTTGAGGTGGTCTGATGGGGGAGCAATCTGATGACCTCAGAACCAGAGCGGGTCTCCCGAAAGGAGTATATCAATGATTAAACGGCGGAACCTGCTCGCCGGTGGCGCGGTACTTGCAGCCAGCAGCGCCCTCTACGCTTGGGCAGATAACCGCTTCACGTCTCAAGCAACCGATGCGGCAAACCGTCCAGTGTTGCAGTTTCCGCCGCTGATCGACACGGTCGACACAGGAAAATTCCTGGTCACCGCCCAGTCAGGCACAACATCCTTCTTTCCGGGCCATCCAGCAGAAACGATTGGCTTCAATCAAGCCTATCTCGGACCCGTGGTTCGGATAAGCAACGGCGCGCTGCGGCCGAGTGTGGAAAACGGACTGTCATGGCCGGTCAGCGCGCACTGGCATGGCCTGGTGGTGCCAGGCAAACACGACGGAGGGCCACACCTGCCCGTCAAACCGGGAGAGGTATGGGCGCCGGACATGGAAATTGGACAGCAAACCTGTACCGCCTTTTTTCATACCCACATCCATGGTCGAACCGCGCGCGATGTATACGCCGGTCTGGCTGGCGTACTGCACATTGCAGACGGGTTAGACGGCGAAAGAGGTTTGCCGGACACCTACGGTGTCGATGACCTGACGCTGCTGCTTCAGGATCGTCGCTTCTCCAGGGACGGCCAGCTTGTCTACGCCAACTCAATGATGGACATAATGCATGGCATGACCGGCGATACGATCTTGGTCAATGGTCAGGTAGGTTCAGTTGCCGCTGTGCCGAAGTCAGTCGTGCGGCTACGCTTGATCAACGGTTCGAATGCCCGGATCTATTCACTGTTTTCCAGCGACGACAGACCCATTCACTTGATCGCAACGGACGGTGGATATCTGCCAGCCCCGGTACAGCTTGAGACGCTCCGCCTCGGACCGGGAGAACGTGCCGAGATTCTGGTCGACTTCTCGGATGGTCATGGCATGTCGCTGATGAGTGAGGGTGACCCCAATGCGGGTATGGGCGGCATGATGGGAAGGGCCCGCGGCATGCTCGATGAAATAACCGGAGGCAGGCGGTTCGAAGTGCTTCCGTTCCTGGTCGACGAGCGGCTTGCCGCCAAAGTCACCCGCATCCCCGATGTGCTCGGTGGAGATCAACCTGACCTCACAGCCGCCAGAGTGTCAAAGCTGCGCAACTTCTCTCTCGATATGGGCATGGGAGGTGGAATGATGGGATCTGGCGGAATGGGTCGCGGCATGATGGGCGGGATGGCCATCAACGGGCAGCCATTCGACATGAGTGTCATCAACGACCGCGTGCGCCTCGGCGACACCGAGAAATGGGTGATCAGCACCAGCATGCTCGCACATCCATTTCATGTTCACGGTGTCTCCTTTCAGGTGATCAGTGAGAACGGAAGAGAACCGCGGCCGGAGAGCCTGGGATGGAAGGACACGGTCGTTGTCGACAGCCAAACCGAGCTGCTTGTCCAGTTCACGCAGCCAGCGTCCGAGGAAACACCGTTCATGTATCATTGCCATATTCTGGAGCATGAAGATGCCGGCATGATGGGGCAATTCACAGTGAGCTAACCACGCGCGGCGGCTTGCTACAACGTAGAGTCTGGTAATTGCTTATAGCCCGCATCGTCCGGTATGATTTGCCGTCTATGGCTTGCCGCGGCCCGCAGGCTAATGGCAGAAGGGAATGGAAAATCTCGACCGCACGTCCGTCCTGTCAAGACATCGACGGAGCGGATTGCAACCTCACTTCATGAGGTATTTGGCCAGAGCGGCAATGGCCAGGATTACCAGAATGGCAATTAGCAGCATCCAGACACCGCCAAGCCCCATAAACCCACTTCCCATTGTGTCGTTCATCATTTTCCTGCCCCCGTAGCTTTGGCCCCTATGGTTTGCCGTTGTGTAAGCCAGACCACGCCAAGCGGGATGAAAATCCATTGCAGCAGCGGGCTCAGTCCTGTTCCGAACGGCGGCACCAGTGGCATGAGATCGGAGTAGGTCCAGCGCTCCGATATGTTGGTGTAGTAATACTCAAAACCAACTGTCAGAGCGATGCCGACCCCGATGAACAAGAGCGTTTGCCAAGCTTTGGGTGCTTCAAACCAAAAGCGGGATCGTGCGGCAGCACTGGTAATCCAGAATGCAGTCAAGGCGAATCCGACATCCCCGAATGTCGCCGAAGAACAGAGCTTGATGCCTTCCCAATGGTTCATCTCGATCATGCCCGCATAGGTGGGTGCCTGCCAGAACTCCCAGACAAAGTGGAGCAGGAATGAAAACACGATTACAGAAAATTCGGGAAGGCGCGTCATGTTGTTCGGTCTCTTTCCAGGAAGCCTACGCCTCAACGCCTGACACCCTAATGGTTACGGTAGGGGGAAGGTCAAGCTGCCTCCGTGACTTGCTCAAAGGGAGCCACGATCATACCAGTGTTCAATGACACGCATGACTATTGCTGGACAAACAGTTGATCCGATCCACTCAATTCCTCCATACGCGGAATTACGAATTCTTGTTCCGGTTACTGATGACAAGCGGGCGTTGAAAAAACAGATTGGTGCCGGACCGATGGCAGCCAGGCCGTAGGCCAGATACCAACGTACGCAGAGCAAGATGATTGATTGGTCGAGATTGCGGCCTTTGAACATTGTCATCTCCCAAAATCTCAAGAGATGATTATCGGTCGCCGGTTAGCGTAGAGTTTGCAACAGGGCCGTCTGAGGGGGTAGGACAATGAGATCATGGCCGCACTGGACATGGTGCTTGTAGGGTTCTGACTGTACCGTGCTTCTTTCTCTGGTGCCGAAAAGTTAACGAAACAGGGTCAGGATCTATCTAAAAATTCCATAATAAAGCTTATGCAATATTTTGCCTAAGTTGTTGTTAGAAAACATAAAATACGTACCTTGTCCATTCACCTGATTTGGATCGACCAGGAAACAGGTGCCGAACGTATCTCGCCTGCGCTTGATACCCTCCGCAGCCCCGACCTGCCTCCCTCATCCAGATCAACAAATGCGAGCAGAAACACACTTGGTCACGCTTGAACAGACCAGACGGCACTTGATCAACTCAATTGCGTCGTCGAACCAGCCCCAAGGGAGCGCGACATGACGCCCGCAGTTATGTCCGTGGAACCGCTCCCTGCGAGAAATGCGCCACCTTCGAAGTTGTACGGCAACTTACCCTGCAATCATATCGGTTACGAGTCAAAGCAGCCTGGAGGCCCGTTGCTTTCGGGAAGGACTATTGGCGTCGCGTTGCGGGCCGCGCTGTTGGCTGAGCGTACGCTTCCAAGCGATCTTCCCCCTCCTGGCGGGCATCCCTGACGCGGTAGCAGACGGGGAGCATTGAAGAGCGACGGAAACGACCGTGGTGCCGCTTGCGCGCAGCGGCCGGCAAGGGAGGCTTCGCCGCTTTTGGCCCCGAAACCTGCGACCCGGCACAAATGCCAGCTTGCAAGACGCGCCCTTGTCCTGCCTTGCTCTTCGCGGCCTCCGGGGTCCGCCCCGAAAAGACCGGGAGCGGAAACCCGAACAGAGGACGCGCAGGACGCGGAAGAAAGAATGGAAAAGGCAGATCTGGAAGAGCTGAGAAGAAAGGTCGCCTGCGGAGCGGTGCTGGAAACAGCGGGTTTTGCCGTCGACCAAAAGGAAAGCACCCGCAGGGCAATCAAGTACCGCCGGGGCAACGGCATCATCATTGTCATCCATGATGGCCAGGGGTGGTTCGATCCCCTGTCCGATGCCAAGGGCGACGTCTTTCGTCTTGTCGAACATCTCGATGGCCTCCCCTTTGCGGCTGCCCTCTATGTAGTCGCCGACCTGGTTGGCTTCGTGCCGACGGCCCCCGCGTGGCAGCGGCAATCGCGTGAACGGATGCCGGATCTGTCGGTTTCCGAGCGCTGGTCGGCGCGTCGCAAGCCCTGGCCCGGCTCGGCAACCTGGTGCTACCTGCAAGACCAGCGGTCACTTCCAGACACAGTTCTGCAGAGGGCAAACGCCCAAGACATTCTCCGTGAGGGCCCGCAAGGCAGCATGTGGGCCGTCCACCGGGATCCGTCGGGAACGGCAACCGGATGGGAAGAACGGGGACTCGTCTGGCGCGGTTTTGCCTCCGGCGGCGCCAAGCTGCTCTTTGCGCTGGGCGGCGAAACCTCGCTGCGCCTTTGCGTCACCGAGGCCGCGATCGACGCCATGAGCCTTTATGCGCTTGAGGGCATGCGGCCAGACACGCTCTATCTCAGCACCGCAGGCGGCTGGTCACCGACCACGACCCAAATGGTGTTCGCACTGGCCAGGCGCCCGGGCAGCGAAATCGTGGCCGCCAGCGACAATAACCGGCAGGGCGACATTTTCGCTGCAAGGCTCAAGGGGCTCGCCATTGATGCCGGGGCCGGTTTCGAGCGGCTGCGGCCCGAACTGGAGGACTGGAACGAGGTTCTGAAAGCAGAGAAAAGAAAGAAGGACGGAAAAGAGGAGGAGAAGAACGGCTGCCGCATACCCGCCGGCTGCCTCAAGGGTGAAGCTCCGCCCGGCTGATGCCGGCCCTTGACCCGGCCGGACGGAGAGGCGGCTGCGGGAAGGGGTCCGGAAGGGCTGAAGAAGATGGTGATGCCGAAAGGGTGCGCCGCGCTCCAGCCCGTGACAGGCCTGGAAGGAGCCCGCCATGACCTCTCTTGCACCCATCCGAAAAATCTATTTCGGCATCGCCGACCGCCATCAGATGTTCAGACTCTTCGACCGCCATGCTGGGCGACCCGACCGCTGGCAGAAAGACGACAGTGCGCTTTACGCCGGCGAATGGTTCGAAATTTCACAAGCCCAACATGACTCCATGCTGGAAATCCTGCCGCCGCTGTGGATGCGCAGCGAGATGTTCGCCATGCGGGAATTCCTGACCGGCAGCATCACCAGCGTATTCTATACGCTGCGCATCAACCAAGTGACGCGGTTCTTCCACGCCTATTGCGATCTTTCCGATCCGCGCTCGCCCTATGATATGCGCGATGCAATCGTCGAGCGCGAGCGCCAGCCGGTCAAGGCAATGACGCGTGAAGAGCGTATCGAACACATCTGGAGCGCGACCGATAATGATTATCGCGGTTATGCCGGCGCGGACTTCCGGCCCGAGCATCGCGGCAAGCGCACCGTCATTGTGTACGGTCGGCCTGGCACCAGCTTCCAGCTGCTCGAAGAACTGACCGACGTGCAAATTTCCGAAAAGCTGCCGGTGCATCTGCGCCACCTGCCGCTGCCCGAAGCCGCGTGAGGGTCGTCATGTTCACCTTTCCAATCATGGCAGTGCGTAAGGTCATCGCGCACGGCGAAGAGGATGCCGCCGCCAATGGCGGCTTCCGCAATCCCTACTACGGCACGAGGCCCGGCGAGGGCGAGAAGTCCGGCTTCTGGCTCGTTGGCGACGAGGGCGTCTACATCATCTCCAACGGCAAGCTCGCCGAGGGCCAAAAGCCGCTAGTCGTCTATTCGAATGAATGCCACCCGAAGGGCACTGATGACTGGTGGGACTACAAGCGCCGCTATTTCGGGCGCGATGACGGTATCGAGTTCATCGACGCCGACCTCGTCGTTCCGAGTTTCGACCGGAACTTCGGGGCCACCTATCTCGGCATCCGGCTGACCGAGAACGACATCTCGTTCTCACTGATCACGCGTTAAGAGGCCGGTTCTTAGTACCGGCCTCTCAGCCTTGTTTGGTCAGGAGATCGAACCGAAAAAGTCTGCAACTTTATCTGATCTCCCTCCAACCCATTTTTCAAATCCGCACGTGGCAAATGCTGCCGGGCCTCCCGGCGGTGCGGTTTCGTGCGCCCGCGTCACAGGAGACAGCAATATGTCAAATCACGATCACTTCACCCTCGACATGCTCGGGGGTTCGCAGAGCGCCCTGTTATCGGGGCTCGGCCTTGGCGTTACTGCCTTTGCCGACGACCCAAAAACGAAAGCGGCCGAACCCGATCTTCCATCCGTCGCTCAGGCCAACGGCCAAACTCCGGCCGCCCCTTCCCGCAAGCCCGATTCCGATGACACGGGGCACGGCAGCAACTTCCACCTTTCCGGAAGCCGCGATCTCGCGAACGGCTGGAAAGCCCGGGCGCGCGACAATCTCGACGCCATTGCCCTGGCTGCGGCGATTGCGGCCGAGGATCGGCCCGCGACGGCGCAAGAACAGGCTCTTCTCATCCGCTTTACCGGCTTTGGCGCCTCCAATCTTGCCAACGCGATCTTTACCCGGCCGGGCGAGCAGGGATTCCGCAAGGGCTGGTCCGAACTTGGCGAAAAACTGCAAGAAACGGTCTGCGAGGCCGATTACGCCTCGCTTTCCCGTTGCACGCAATATGCCCATTTCACGCCCGAGTTCATTGTCCGGGCGATCTGGAAGGGCCTCGAACGGCTCGGCTGGCGCGGCGGCCGCGTCCTCGAACCGGGCATCGGGACCGGGTTGTTTCCGGCCCTGATGCCGGAGGCGTTGCGTGAAGCCGCTTTCGTGACCGGCGTCGAGCTCGATCCGGTTACCGCTAGGATTGCGCGGCTCCTGCAGCCGGTTGCCCGCATCATCGAGGGCGATTTCGCGCGGACCGATCTTCCTGGGCATTTCGATCTCGCCATTGGTAATCCGCCATTCTCGGACCGGACCGTTCGGTCCGACCGTGCCTATCGTTCGCTCGGTCTGCGCTTGCATGACTACTTCATTGCGCGGTCGATCGATCTGCTGAAACCCGGTGCGCTCGCCGCCTTCGTTACCTCCTCCGGCACAATGGACAAGGTGGATGCGACGGCGCGCGAACACATCGCCAAATCCGCCAATCTGGTTGCCGCGATCCGTTTGCCCGAAGGCAGCTTCCAGCATGACGCCGGCACCGATGTCGTCGTCGATATCCTGTTCTTCCGCAAGCGCAAGCCGGGGAGAAGCTCCCGGCGACGCCAACTGGCTCGATCTGTCGGAAGTCATTTCCGCCACTGAAGACAGCGAGGCCATCCGCGTCAACCGCTGGTTCGCCCATCACCCGGATCATGTGCTCGGCCACCACGCAACGACATCCGGCCGCTTTGGTGAGGCCTATACCTGCTTGGCTAATGACGGCGATCTCGAAGCCGATCTGGATGATGCTATCCTCTCCCTTCCGGAAGCCCTTTATGACGGCGAGCCCGCCGATATCGATATCGATCTGGAACTTGGGACGACCCTGACGGACGTCGCCAGACCGGAGGATGCGCACGTCCGTGAGGGCAGTTTTTTCTTCGACGCCTCAAAAAGGCCTTCTGCAGGTCATCGACGGCAAACCCGCACCGGTTCCCGTCCGCAAGGGCCGGTCCGGAGATGGCTTTTCGGAAAAGCAGATCAACATCGTCAGAAAGCTGATCCCGGTCCGCGATGCGGTGCGTGCAGTCCTCAAGGCCCAAGAGACCGATCAGCCGTGGCGGGACCCTCAGGTAAAACTGCGTATTGCCTGGTCGAGTTTTGTGCGCGATTTCGGGCCGATCAATCACACCAAGGTCTTGATCGCCGAAAATGAAGAAACCGGCGAAACTCGCGAGACGCATCGCCGCCCGAACCTGCAGCCCTTCCTCGACGATCCGGACTGCTGGCTCGTTGCTTCCATTGAGAACTACGATCTCGATACGGATACCGCGAAACCCGGCCCTATCTTTTCCGAACGGGTCATCGCCCCGCCGTCGCCTCCAGTCATCACTAATGCCGCCGATGCGCTTGCTGTCGTTCTGAACGAGCGAGGCCACTTCGACATCGATGATATGGCCGAGCTTTTGCATGAGAACCGCGAGACGATCATCGAGGAGCTCGGCAGCGCGATTTACCGCGATCCGGCAGATGGGTCATGGCAGACCTCGGATGACTATCTCTCCGGTTCCGTGCGCGACAAGCTGGCGATCGCGGAAGCCGCGGCCGAACTCGACCCGGCCTACCAGCGCAATGTCGAGGCCCTCGAGGTCGTGCAGCCGGCCGATCTCAGCCCCTCAGAGATCACCGCCCGCCTTGGTGCGCCATGGATCCCCGCCAGCGATGTCGTGGATTTTGTCAGGGAGACAATGGGTGCGGACATCACAATCCGGCACATGCCGGAGCTCGCCTCCTGGACAGTCGATGCCAGACAGCTCGCCTATCGTGCCGAGGGTACATCCGATTGGGGCACTAAGAGACGACACGCAGGCGAGCTGCTCGCCGATGCGCTCAACAGCCGCATCCCGCAAATCTTCGACACGATCAAGGACGGCGCCAGCGAACGCCGGGTTCTCAACGTTGTCGACACCGAAGCTGCGAAAGAGAAACTGAGCAAAATCAAGTCCGCTTTCCAGACATGGGTCTGGTCCGATCCGGGTCGCACCGACCGGCTGGCCTGGGTCTATAATGATCGGTTCAACAATACCGCGCCCCGCTCTTTCAACGGGGATCATCTCCAACTTCCGGGCGCCTCAGGCGCCTTTGTTCTTTATGGCCACCAGAAACGGGGCATCTGGCGGATCATCTCATCCGGCTCCACCTACCTCGCCCACGCTGTCGGCGCCGGCAAGACCATGACCATGGCGGCCGCCATTATGGAACAGCGCCGGCTCGGCCTCATCTCGAAAGCCATGCTGGTCGTCCCCGGCCATTGCCTTGCGCAGGCCGCCCGCGAATTCCTGGCGCTCTATCCAACGGCGCGCATCCTGGTCGCCGACGAAACCAACTTTACCAAAGACAAGCGCCATCGCTTCCTGTCGCGCGCCGCCACGGCCAATTGGGATGCAATCATCATCACCCATTCGGCCTTCAAGTTCATCGCCGTTCCCGCCGCCTTCGAGCGGCAGATGATCGAGGATGAACTGACCCTCTACGAGGAATTACTCACAAGGGTCGAAAGCGATGACCGTGTCTCGCGTAAACGCCTCGAACGGCTGAAGGAAGGTTTGCGGGACCGGCTGGAGTTGCTCGGCTCAGTCAAGGATGATCTGCTGACGATATCCGAGATCGGCGTCGATCAGATCATCGTCGATGAGGCGCAGGAGTTCCGCAAACTCAGTTTTGCCACCAACATGTCCACGCTGAAGGGCGTCGATCCAAACGGATCGCAGCGCGCCTGGGACCTCTATGTGAAATCCCGGTTCATAGAGACGAAGAACCGCGGCCGCGCACTGGTGCTCGCATCGGGGACGCCGATTACCAACACGCTCGGCGAGATGTTCTCGGTTCAGCGCTTCCTCGACTTTGAGGCCCTGAAAGAACGCGGTCTGCACGAGTTCGATGCCTGGGCCTCAACCTTCGGTGATGTAACGACCGAGCTCGAACTGCAACCGTCCGGCAAATACAAGCCGGTCTCGCGCTTTGCCACCTTCGTCAATGTGCCGGAACTGATCGCTATGTTCCGCTCCTTCGCCGATGTCGTGCTTCCTGCCGATCTGAAGCAATATGTGAAAATCCCCGCCGTTTCGACTGGCAGGCGCCAGATCGTTGCCGCCAAACCGACCGAGGATTTCAAGCTCTATCAGCGGGTGCTCGAGGCGCGCATCAAGGCGATTGAAAAGCGCGAGGGTCCGGCCCAGCCCGGTGACGACATTCTGCTTTCCGTCATCACCGATGGCCGCCATGCGGCGATCGATCTGCGGCTGGTCGATTTCGACAATGACAATGAACCCGACAACAAACTCAACAGGCTGATCGCCAATGCCTTCCGCATCTGGAGCGAGACTGGAGAAAATGAGTACCTGACCCGTGACGGCAAGCCCTTCGATCTGCCGGGCGCGACGCAGATGATCTTCTCCGATCTCGGCACGATCAGCGTCGAGAAATCACGCGGCTTTTCCGCCTATCGCTGGATCCGCGACGAGCTCGTCCGGCTCGGTGTTCCAGCTTCCGAAATCGCCTTCATGCAGGACTTCAAGAAGTCCGAGGCCAAGCAGCGGCTCTTCGCTGATGTGAATTCCGGCAAGGTCCGCTTCCTGATCGGATCGTCCGAAACCATGGGTACAGGTGTCAACGCCCAGCTTCGCTTGAAGGCTCTCCACCATCTCGACGTGCCCTGGCTTCCCTCCCAGATCGAACAGCGCGAAGGCCGCATCGAACGACAGGGCAATCAGCATGACGAGATCGACATATTCGCCTACGCCACCGAAGGCTCGATGGACGCGCAGATGTGGCAGAACAACGAGCGCAAGGCCCGGTTCATCGCTGCGGCCCTCTCAGGCGACACGTCCGTTCGCCGGCTCGAAGATCTGGGGAGGGGCAGGCCAACCAGTTCGCAATGGCCAAGGCAATCGCTTCCGGCGATCAGCGCCTGATGCAGAAGGCGGGTCTCGAAGCCGACATTGCCCGGCTCGAACGCTTGCGCGCCGCGCATCGAGACGATCTCTTCGCCGTTCGCCGCCAGATCCGCAATGCCGAGCGCGATATCGAGCACGACACGCGGCGGATCTCCGAGATCGGTAAGGACATCGAACGCAGGATTCCGACAGCAGGCGAGGCCTTCGCCATGACCGTGGGCGGCCAATACTTCACCGAGCGCAAGCCCGCCGGCCGGGCGTTGATGAAGGAAATCATGACGCTGGTACATCTTCAGGAAGAGGACGAAACGGTCATCGCAAATATCGGCGGCTTCGATCTCGTCTTCTCCGGCAAGCGCTACGTTCAGTGCGACTTCCAATATGACGTTGCACTCGTCCGGACCGGCGTGGAGACCGACATCGACCTTGCGCTAACCGTCACGCCGCTCGGTGCGGTCTCGCGCATCGAGCATGTGCTTTCCGGTTTCGAGGACGAGCGCTCGCAATATCGCTTCCGCCTCGATGACGCGGAGCGCCGGTTGGCCTCATACCAGACCCGCCAGGGTGGAGAATTCGGGTTCGAAGACGAGCTTGGCGACAAACGCAGGCAACTCGCCGGGATCGAAGCCGATCTGGCGGACGAGGTCCTGATGGAGGGGAAGAAAGCCATGGAGGTGGCCTGAAGATGACGGAGAAAGGGGACCGGTCGCAGACCGGTCTGACCGGTGACGCATTCGCTCAACCGCCGCCAGCGCCATCCCGGCCTGTTGGTCAGCGCAGGGCGTTGCGCCCCGCTCGCCCTACCGGGCAGGGATGCTCGGCCGCAATTGCACCGGCCCGCCCGCTCAGCGGTCTGGGGGAAGTCTTGAGGAAAAAGACGAGAAGAGGCCTGGCGTGGTGCCGGGTCACCAATCCCGAAAAAGGAGTTCCCCATGCATATCATCAAGATCGACCCGCGCGCGCTCAAGGATAATCCTGACGACGCCCGCCGCTCGAAATCCAATCCGCAATCGGACGCGCTGATGCTGGCGACCATCAAGGCTGTCGGCATCATCCAGCCGCCGGTCGTCTCGCCCGAAGCCGATGGAGGCAATGGCTTCATCATCCAGGCCGGGCACCGGCGCACCAGGCAGGCGATCGCCGCCGAACTGGGCGAAATCGAGGTCATCGTCACGGACGCGGCCGATGATGGCGGCGCCATGCGCTCCATGGTCGAGAACATTGCCCGCGAACCACTCAATCCGGTCGATCAATGGCGGGGCATCGAGCGCCTTGTTGCGCTCGACTGGACCGAGGAAGGCATCGCCGCAGCACTGTCGCTTTCGGTGCGCCAGATCAGGAAACTCCGGCTGCTCGCCAATGTGCTGCCCGCCATGCTCGACCAGATGTCAAAAGGCGACATGCCCGATGAACGGCAACTCAGGATAATCGCTGCTGCCTCGATCGCTGAGCAGAAAGAGGTCTGGAAGGCGCATAAGCCCAAGAAAAACGAAACGACCGCCTGGTGGTCCGTGGCCCAAGGTCTTTCGAAAACCCGCATGTATGCGCGCGATGCCAGCTTCGACGATGAGTTGGCGCAAGCCTATGGCATTGCATGGGTCGAGGACCTCTTCGCCCCGGCTGACGAGGACAGCCGTTACACGACCGATGCCGAGGCCTTTCTCGGCGCGCAGCAGGAGTGGATGACCAACAACCTGCCCAAGAACGGCACCATCACCGAACTCAATGGATGGAATGGGCCCGAGCTGCCCAAGAAGGCCGAGCGCGTCTACGGCAAGCCGACGAAATCCGATCACACGGCAATGTACCTCGACCGCGACGGCAAGGTGCAGTCGGTTGTCTATCGGTTGCCCGAGGCGAAAACCGCCAAGGGCAAAACGGAAGATGGCGGCGCCACTCTGCCGGCGAAACGGCCCGACGTCACCCAGAAAGGCCAGGATATGATCGGTGATTTCCGAACCGACGCGCTTCATGAAGCGCTTGGCCGCGCACCGATCGAGGACGATACGCTGATGGCGTTACTCGTCATCGCCTTTGCCGGTCAGAACGTCCGCGTTGATACCGGGTCCGGCAATACGGGTTCATTCCGAAGCCAGATCGCGCCCCATGCCGCAACCCTGGTCGATGACACCGGCAAGCTGTCGTTTGATACGGATACGCTTCGGGTTGCAGTGCGTTCGGTGCTGATCGAGGTGCTGTCGTGCCGCCGCAACATCTCCAACAGCGGCATCGTCTCGCGGATCGCGGGCAACGTCGTCGGGGCTGACAGCTTCTTGCCCAATATGGGAACCGAAGACTTCCTGCAGTGCCTCTCGCGGCAGGCACTTGAGGCGGCGTGCGCAGATAGCTCGGTTCTGCCACGCGACAAGGTTCGCGACACGCGTGCCGCCCTTGTGGAGCATTACCGGGAGGAACGCTTCGTCCACGGATCGGCGCTCTTCGCGCCGGACGCGAACGAACTCGCCGATTGGAAGGCCCGCAACGAGATCGTCGAGGATGAGAACGTCGGCGATACTGAAGGCTCTGTGGACGAGTCTGAAGCCGGCGACACCGACCCGGACGCGGTCTCCGAAGGTTTCCGTGAAGCCGCCGAATAGCGGTCTTCTTCCTTCCGAACGCACATCACGTCGCCGGCATCGTCCGGCGGCGCTTTCGTTTCCCATCCATCAATCAGGAGGACATCCCATGTCCGCACAACAGATCTACGACCACGCACCTCTGGGTGCGATCATAGGCTATTCCGACGGCACGCCACGCCTACCCGAACGGCATCGCCGCAAGCTTCAGGCGTGGGAGCGCCACAACAATAAAGGCCAGCTCGTCAGGAAACAGGCCGGAGCCAGCATCGGTGCCACCGGCGTCCCAGCGAGTTTCACCCTTCACGAGGGAGATTTCGCCAGCTTGGCCGTCATCGTGCTTCGGGTTTTCAAATCCTTCTCGGTCGATAGTGATCTCACCTTTACCGTGCTCAGATCTCCATCTGCCGGCTCTGTTCTCGTTTTCAGCCACCCCGGCGATGCGGGCGAACTGGTTCACGTTGCCGACAACCGGCCGGCCGCCGATGAATGGTTGTCCCGCCACGGCTATCCCAATGCCATGTTGCACGAAGTGACCACTGAGGAGGTGGCGGCGGATCATGTCGAGGGCTGGGTGGCATGGTGAAACCGCTTTCCACCCATCTGGTCGCCGTCCACTTTATGGTCGATACGATAGGTGTAAATCCCCGCTCAGATGTCATTGCGGCGCTGGAGGCACACCTCGATCATCCTCTCCGTCAGGTTCCGGCTTCAGGCATAATCGTCGATTGGGCCGTTGCCGGTAAGGATCTCGCGGACTTGATGATACCAACCATCATTCCTCCCGATTACTCTGCGGGAACCACACCGTTTCCGGATTGGCCCTCGGCACAGCCGCGAAGGGCAGCGCCATGTCGATGATCACCTCGTCACACCTGCTCTGTCGCATGGAGGCCGCACACCGTCAGACACGAGACAATCTCGATCGGATCGAACGCCAGATTTCGGCCCGTGCGGAACGCATGACGATGACAGCCAAGGCGAAGGCGAGATCGCACCCGCGTGGAGGATCGCGTTGGACCCGGTCAGACGAAGCCCTGTTCCGGTTCCATATCGACGCGCTCAACTTCGAACGGCGTGGCGAAATCGATGCGTTGACGCGAAAACTCATCCGTCAGGAACGAGCGATCGCAGCTGTCAGTGTCAAGCCCGCCGACGACCAGTCAGGCACAAAAGCCGATACTCAGCCCATACTGTGATTGGGGCAAAGGACCCGGGCTTGGGTCATCATCATTTCCTTCACATAAGGCGCCGGTGATATGCCGCCCCTGACGGCCTCCCTTCGGTTCTGGTCGCGGTCGTAAACCGGCGGTCGGAGCCTTCAAGGCCGCTGGCGCGCCGCGGTGCGGCCGTACGCACCATCCTCGCCAAACCAGCCCCGCGGGACGGCGCGAGGGCTAAAGGCCCTGCTGGCCCGCAGGACGGGTTCGCTCGTCATGGTCCGCGCGGACCCTGAAGCCTCCTTCTTTCCGCCGGTTTCTTTTGCCCGCGCCCGAAGGGAGGGCCGGCAGGGGCCGGCTTGAGCCTTCGGTCAAACCGTGAAGGAAAGGAATTTCACATGACCAGCAACGCTCGTCCCTCCCGTCAGTCCGGCAAGGTCGTCCAGCTCCGCAAGAGCGCTTCCCTCGAAATGGTCCGGCTCGCCTGCCCCGACAGCGCTCAGGCATTCCTCATCTCCGAAAGCTTTGGTCTTCCCGTCATCGACAGCGACGGCATCCGTGATCTCCACCACAAGATCATCGTCGACACGGCTGAAAGCCTCAATGAGGGCTTGGGGGACCGGGCCATGCAAATCCACCTTCAACGTATTGTCGGTTCTTTTGTCGGCTCCGCTCATGGCGCAGGCCAGTTCTACTCGCGCGCAGTTACCGAGGCCAGGGACGCTACGGCGAAGGGCTCCAATGACTCTCGCGACGAAGATCTTGACGGTCCGGTCGGGTTCAATGGTGCGGCCCAGCGCAAACGCGAGTTCGCGGCCGATATGGGCCTGCAGGCGCACGCTCTCAGATGCGCAGCCGAAGGCGTTGTCAGCGCTTACGAACAGGTGATTGGCGAATCTTGGAAACCTTTCACGCGTCAGGTCGAAAACCCCGGTCAGACCGTCGATCGGAGGGCGACTGAGCTGCAGATGGCGGCTCTTGGATGAGCGGTTCGGGCGGAGCTTCGGCTCCGCCCACTATCAATTCGATGGCTAACCCTGCCACGGGTCAATGACGACCACGCCGGTCTCGTGGAAATCCTTCACATTGCGGGTCACCACGGAAAGATTGTGCACCAAAGCGGTCGCCGCAATCAAAGCGTCGGCTTCGTTGCGACGGTCGGGGATGTGAAGTTGGGCGCATCGTGTCGCGATTGCGTCATCGATGGGAAGAATGCGGCCGGCAAATTGCGGCCGGACATGGTCGTCAAGCCATTTGCGCAGCCTGCCACCTTGTTTTGGGTCGCGTCGTTGGACGCTCAGCACACCGCGTTCTAGTTCGAGGATCGTAATCGCCGAGATAAGGAAGGTGGTCGCGTCCTGTGCAGCGACCCAGGCGGTCACATTAGTGTCGGCACGACCGTCTCCGGCCTTCCGCAATTCAGAGATGACATTGGTATCGAGAAGAAAGGTCAACTGAGATCAATTTCCCGCGGCATGATCTCAACACGGGACGGCGCAAATTCGATTTCTGATAGTCCGGGCATGGAAAGTGCATCGACGAGGTTATGTTGCTGACCGGTCAACCGCTCGAACTCTGCATAGGTCATCAGGACATGGGAGGGCTTGCCCCGGTCGGTAATGACAACCGGGCCATCCCTGGCAGCCTTCTTTGCACGGCTTACATCCTGGTTCAGATCGCGGCTCGAGACAGTCGTAATGGTCATAACGCACCTCTTGTAGGTATGTATCTACATATAGCATGCAGCGCGCGAATTGCAACGGAACGGTGAAGATATTGCCGCTCGCCGGCTAACGGACATCCGGTGTTACGGACCCAACCGATCCACGTCGCCTTGGCGAACCGATCGTGCACGGCCGGGCTCTATCTAGAACGCAACCCAATCCCGCTCTTTTGAGGGATGGCATTCCTGGCGCGGCGCGGACTTCCACGATCAACCCGTAAAGGGTCCGCTAGCTAGCTGCGGCCGCTTGGCTTTGCCTGCGCGGTGATCGCGTCCGCTTGGCCGCACACTAACGGAGCCATCAGAGCGGGAATTGGCCCGCTCCAACGATGGAGCCGAACATGCAGCACGATCTTTCCCTCGCCCAGAAACACGCCTGGAACCTCGCCCGCACCCTCATGATTCCGGTCATCCTCTTCAAGTCCGACGACGAATATGGCGTCCTGCCCGCCGACGAGGTCGACGACGCCGAGATAGTCATCCTCTTCGAATACGACCCTTACACCGGCGGTCATTCTGTCCACTGACAGCTCAACTATTTCCTGTCTCGAAGGCGGCGCACTGCGCCGCCTTTCCGCTTTACCGGCACACCGGCCGTGGTCCGTCCCGGGAAAGATCCGGGCGGAGCCGGCAGCACCGGCAACGGCTTTGCCGTCCTCCTCTTCGTTCCGGCCCTTCGCCACCCCGCCGCGCTGCGCGCACCGAGGCCTCGGCTCGGGTGCCGCTCCGGCCTTGAGCCCCGCCGTTTTCGGACCTCGTGACGGACCGCGATCGGCGCGGTCCTGAAATCAGGAGGTCTGAGAATGAAAAAGAAAGAGAAAGAGAAAGAGAAAAGCCCGCGCGTCGATATCTATGCGCGGATCACCGAGACGATTGTCACTGAACTGGAAAAAGGTGTCCGGCCCTGGATGAAACCCTGGAGCGCGGGCGGGCTCGAAGGCCGGATCACGCGACCACTCCGGCACACCGGCGAGCCCTACACGGGCATCAATGTCCTCCTGCTCTGGTCCGAAAGCCTCGCCCGAGGCTTCGAAGCGCCACTGTGGATGACCTACCGGCAGGCCGGTCAGATCGGGGCACAGGTCCGCAAGGGCGAGACCGGCGCAACCGTCGTCTATGCCAGCCGCTTCACGAAGACCGAAACGGATTCCCGTGGCGACGAGGTCGAGCGGGATATCCCGTTCCTCAAGACCTACACCGTCTTCAATTGCGATCAGATCGATGGATTGCCTGAGCACTATTATCACCGGCCGGACAAGATCACCGATCCGATATCGCGCATCGAGCACGCGGACCGATTCTTCGAACATACCGGCGCTGTGATCCGCCACGGCGGCGCAAAAAGCCTTCTTCGCTCCCGCAAGCGACCATATCCAGATGCCGCCCTTCGAAAGCTTCCGGGATGCGGAATCCTACGTCGCTGTGCTCAGCCACGAGGCAACCCACTGGACGGCGCCAGCGCACCGGGTCGGACGCGATCTTTCGCGTTATCACAAGGATCGCTCCGACCGCGCTCGCGAAGAACTCATTGCCGAGCTCGGAAGTTGCTTCCTGTGCGCCGATCTTGGTGTCGTGCCTGAGCTGGCGCCCCGGCCGGATCACGCCAGCTACCTCCACTCCTGGCTGAAGGTCCTCAAGGGCGACAAACGGGCGATTTTTCAGGCGGCGGCACATGCACAACGCGCCGTGACCTATCTGCACGGCCTTCAGCCGGCTCGGGCAATCGAAGAGCGGGAGGCGGCCTGATGCTCTCGCTCTCCAATGCTGGTGCAGAGGGCGAACCGCCCTCTGCCATTCGCCTGCGCGCGCTATCGCTCGGTGCCCGCGTCCACTCGACGACACTCGCACTGATGGCGGCCGATGGCGCGGTCGGGCCCATAACCCTCACCATCGATCGCGACGATAGCCCACGACCACGGAGCACCTGTGCCACCTGTCTGGCCACATCACGAGGTGCCAGAGCAGAACCCCGGCAACAGCCGCGCAAGCTTGCGAGCGGTACGTCACATTCGGATAGATGCCTGTTCTCTCTTTTTTCCGGTCGCGCGTCCGGTCACCGGAGACGCGGTGAGGCTGGCCCGGATCACATGAATGCCCGATGCATCAATCATTCTGCCTTGAGCTGTGCCTGGAGCGATCTTCCGATTGTTCGACCGTTACGGGTGGCAGTCGGCATGTTTGCCGCGTCCTGGCCCATTCCTTTTGTCGTCGTATCTCACGGAGCTCGCCCAATGCGGTCTCGATTTGGCATGTCTGACCGGCAAGTGGCTTCGCCTCGCTCGGCTTGTCGCAACGGCGGGCCGGAACTTTTCTTCCCCTGCGAACTGACGTTCGCATTCCTCGCGGGACAAGAAAGCCCCGTCCCGCCGTCCTCCATTTCATTCCGGCCTTTCAGGTGTGCGCCGATCGTTGCCGATCTCTTCGACAGCCATCGAGGCCGCGATGGGCGCGGCCCGAAACATCAAAAAGGAATAGGACAATGGCAAACATCGGCACTTTCACCACCACCAAGAACGGCTTCACCGGCCAGATCAAGACCCTCGCACTCAACGTCAAGGCCCGCTTCGAGCGCGTCGAAAACCCATCCGACAATGGCCCGCAGTTCCGCATCTTCTCCGGCGCCGTCGAACTGGGCGCCGCCTGGCAGAAGCAGGCCAAGGGAACCGAACGTGACTACCTCTCGGTCAAGCTGGATGACCCGAGCTTCCCGGCGCCGATCTACGCCACCCTGGTCGAGGTGGAAGGCGACGAGGGCATGCAGCTGATCTGGTCGCGCCCGAACACCAACCGCGACTGATCTCCGCCAAGGACAAGGGCTCCGCCTCTAAGGCGGGGCCCTTTCCATGTCAGCACGCAGTGATCGCTCTTACCGTTTCGGTTGGCCCCCGAACGCATCATGATATCCGCGCCGTCTCTTGCTTCGCTCCAGATGCTCGAATGCCAGATCGGCATCGTCAGTGGTGGCGAATGTCTCTATCATTGTCTGGCCGCGCGTCCCGATCCTACCCCAATCACGAATGAGAGATGCACCGCCGAACAACGTAGGCTGAACGCTGAGGCAATAGAAGCGCCTCATGTTCTGTGCCGGATCGATGCGGCGAAGATGGACCGGCTCTCTCTCGCGTAAGGACATGGAAAGAGTCTCGCCGAGCGGGACTCTTGTGTCCAATCAGTTCTATGAATCGATAAGCCGTCATCGATTCACGCCATTCATCCTGGTTTTTCCCGATGAAACCGGTTCTCGTGAACCACCGCCTTCATGTCGTCGCGCCGGAACCAAATAGCCCGACCGCACCGAAGTGGCGGATTGCCCGAGGTGAAAACGATCTGCTCGTCACCACGCATCCGCAACACTTCTTCGGACAGGATTAGCGGCCGCCCCGCCAACTGCTTTGACCGCGTTCGCGAAGATCCCGACATCTGCGATGTGCGGCTCAACTGGTCGACCTCGACGGTGGTATTGCCACACCGGCGTGAGATGTATTCTGCCGTTTCCGGATCGTTGATCGCGGCGAATGAAACCCAGGACGCGCTCTCGAACCACTTCGATGTGGCGTCGCGGCCACCATAGGATTCGCGCATTTGCCCTATCGACTGGAACAGCATCAGCAGGCTGATCCCGTATTTGCGACCGGCATCCCTCGCGGTCTCCAATATGCGCAAATACCCGAGCCGTGCCACCTCATCGAGCAGGAACAGAGTGCGGCCTTTGATCTCTCCATTCCGGTTGTAAATGGCGTTGAGAAGCGCACCGATGATGGTGCGGGCCAACCCCGGATGGGCTTCCAGTGTTTTCAGATCGAGATTGACGAAGATGTCGGTCTTGCCGCCGGCGACATCATCGGTTGAAAAACTCGAACCCGAAACAAGCGCAGCATAGTTCGGGTAGCTCAGCCAGTGTGTTTCCTTGATCGCATTCGCGTATACGCCTGAGAAGGTTTCCGGCGTCATGTTGACGAAGGCGGCGACGTTCTCCCGCACGAATGCGGATTCGGAATTGTCGTGGATCCTCTGCAATCGCTCACGCAATTTGGGCTCAGGTTCGGACAGGTTCATGCGCATCTGGCGCAGCGTCTGGTTTTCCTTTTCCGTATGCCCTGACAGGCAGACATCGGCGACCAACGCGGTTATGAGCTGCAGGGCGGAGGCACGGAAGAAGTCGTCCCGTATCGAGACCTGCCGTCCCGTATCCGTCACGACCCAGCTCGCCACGGCAACGACATCTTCTTCCTTCGTGCCATCGTAGCGGCCGATCCAGTCGAGCACGTTGAAACCCAAAGAGGTATCCTTTGGGCTCAGCACGAAGACCTCACGTCCGGCCTTGCGCCGGTGCTCGATGACCATGGGCGCGACCTCATTGGACGGATCGAGCGCCACCAGGCCGCCGCCCCATTTGAGCGCTGTGGGGACCGTGACCGACGTCGTCTTGAACCCGCCCGACCCAGCGAAGACCAGGCCATGTGTCGATCCGAAAGACGCGTCGAAGCATAAGAGCTGCGACTTGCCCCCTGCCCCCCACGAATGTTTGTCATCGACCCGAAACGTGTGGCTTGCAACGCTGTCCTTGTCGACGCGATAGCCTTCCCCGACAACGATGCCGCCGTCTTCGCCAAACATGCGTTTGGCCTCGCTAAGCGACATCCAGTCTGCTGAACCATGGATCGCGCGCTTTCCTGTTAGACGGCGTGGCTGCGTTGTGGCGAATGCAGCATCACCGCGTAGCCAAACACGAAGAGCAAAGATGCCGGTGACAAAGCACAGCATGGCGCCGATGCCGGTTGGAGGGTCCGCATATTCGATCAGCCGATGGCCATTTGGAGCTGCATCTGCGAAGCCATGGAGGCGCGAGACCTTGCGCATTACGGCAATGGCGATCACGCCGATCGCACCGACCAGAACACCGATACCGGCTGATTTGATGGTGATGGCGCCGCGCACCGCGAACAGAAAGACGATCCCCATTGCCGCAGCCGCGGCATAGGGCAGAGCCAAGCCGACACGTCCGAGCGTCTGTTGCGCCTCGGCGGAATTTCCGAACTGCGCCAACCAGGTTTCTGAGCCAGTAAGCCCGATGCAGACTGCTATCATCAAGGCGCTTGGCGCGATCAGCATAAGAATCTTAATCGCGGTCATCGGAAAACGCCTTCTCGCCGATGGCGATCAGCCGATTGCGCTCGGTATCATCGGCCTTGATCCGGCTTGCGGCGTCGATCAGAAGCCCGAGCAGGAGCGCGCGCTTCTCATAGCGCAGGCCCGCCTTGGCAATGAGCCCCCCGAGCTGGATTTTCTCGCGCGTGTCCTTCTTGCGTGCTTCTGACTGGCTCGCCTGTTTCATCCGCTCAAGCCTCGTTATTCGCGCCCGAAGACGAACCAGTGGAGTTTTGCGCGGGCGGGGATTTCCGGGTCTCGCTGCCGCCGCCGCGAAACCGTCTTGCCAAATCCTCCAAAGCCTCGACGAGTTTGGCATCGTCGATCTCGATCTCTCCGAGTCCGGCCTTGAGCGCGATCCGGCCGATCCGTTCAGCCTCGCGCGTCTCTGCGGCCTTCAACTGCTCCTGGAGTTTGGCGATCTCTTCTTTGATTCTGGATGATGGCTTCTTCATTCCGATTGCTCCTGATTGTCACGAATGCCTGGAGCGGTTTGACCGCTCCAGCACTTTTCCTGATCTCCCTATGTCAGGCATGAGGAGAATCGCCCGGGCGCGCGTTCAGCGCATCCCGGCAGAAATGCCGGGTCGAGAGACCCGTCTGTTTGAGAGATCATCCCAGCGTTCCGAAGGAATGCGTCCAAGGGCGCAGTAATACGTCGCTGGGGCGACGTGGCTCGCCGCGGCCCCAGTCGGGCCGGGGCGGCGGCCTGCGGAACAAGGATGAACTTGTCTCGCAGGAGCCTGATGAACCGTGGCGATCACGCATTTTACACCCCAGCTTATTTCCCGTGGAAATGGCCGCAGCGCCGTTCTGTCCGCAGCCTATCGCCATTGCGCGAAAATGAGCCACGAGGCGGAAGCGCGCACCGTCGACTATTCAAACAAGAAGAACCTGGCCCATGAAGAATTCCTGTTGCCTGCCGATGCGCCGAAATGGGTGCGGGAGATGATCGCCGATCGTTCGGTTGCTGGGGCAGTGGAAGCTTTCTGGAACAAGGTCGAGGCGTTCGAGAAACGCAGCGACGCCCAGCTCGCCAAGGAATTCATTGTCGCTTTGCCCGTCGAGCTTACTCGCGACCAGAACATCGCGCTCGTCCAGCAGTTCGTCGCAGAGCAGGTGCTCGCTCGCGGGCAAGTGGCCGATTGGGTCTTCCATAACGATCCCGGCAATCCGCATATCCATCTGATGACGACATTGCGTCCGCTCACCCAGGACGGGTTCGGTTCCAAGAAGGTCGCGGTGATTGGCCCGGATGGAAATCCGGTTCGAACCAAGACCGGGAAAATCCAATACAAACTTTGGTCCGGCGAGAAGGCGGAATTCCTCGAACAGCGGCGGAGATGGCTCGATCTCCAAAACCATCACCTGGCAATGGCCGGTCTCGAAATCCGTGTCGATGGCCGGTCCTACGCCGAACGTGGCATCGACATCGAGCCGACAACCCATATCGGCGTTGCGGCCAAGGCGCTACAGCGCAAAGCGAGCGATGCGGGAACCAGGATCGATCTCGAACGGCTGGCATTGCATGAGGCCCAACGGGAAAAGAACGCCGCCCGGATCGAGCACAGGCCTGAACTCGTTTTCGATATCATTACTTCCGAACGAAGCGTCTTCGATCAGCGCGACATCGCCAAGGTCTTGCATCGCTATGTCGACGATCCGGAGCGCTTCCAGCGGCTTCTCACTCGGATTACGGAAAGCCCGGACTGCCTGAAACTCACTGACGAGACAATCGATTTTGCGACTGGTGCACGGGTTGCGGCACGGCTGACGACCCGGGGGGATGATCAGGCTCGAGGCCGAAATGATTTCCCGCGCAAACTGGCTTTCGGGAAGGGACGGGTTTGCGGTTGCGGCGAAAGTCCTGGAAACCGTCTTTGCCCGGCATGATCTGCTGTCGGAAGAACAGCGTACTGCCATTGGACATGTGGTAGGATCGGAGCGGATTGCAGCGATAGTGGGCCGGGCAGGAAGCCGGCAAGACCACGATGATGAAGTCAGCCCGCGAGGCCTGGGAGTTGGCCGGCTTTAACGTCGTTGGTGGTGCGCTTGCAGGCAAGGCGGCGGAGGGTTTGGAGAAAGAGGCGGGCATTCCCTCCCGTACGCTGGCGTCGTGGGAACTCAATTGGAAACAGGGACGCCGGCGTCTCGATGGCAATACGATATTCGTGCTCGATGAAGCGGGCATGGTGTCGTCCCGACAGATGGCGACCTTCGTCGAAGCGATCACGAAAGCCGGCGCCAAACTCGTCCTGGTCGGTGATGCCGAGCAGCTCCAGCCCATCGAGGCGGGTGCTGCCTTTCGTGCCATCGTCGAACGCACCGGCTATGCCGAGCTCGAAACCATCTATCGCCAGAAAGAAGACTGGATGCGCGCCGCCTCGCTCGATCTGGCGCGCGGGCGCGTTGCCGAAGCGCTGTCATCTTATGGCGCGAAAGGCCGGGTAATTGGGCGGCCGCTCAAGCTTGACGCCATCGAAACGCTGATTGCCGACTGGAACCGCGACTACGATCCGGACAAATCAACCTTGATACTCGCGCATCTGCGCCGCGATGTACGCCAGCTCAACATCATGGCGCGTGAAAAGCTCGTTGAGCGCGGTCTGACCGAAGAAGGTCACGCCTTCAAGACCGAGGATGGACCCCGGCAATTCGCCGTTGGCGACCAGATCGTGTTCCTTAAGAATGAAGGCTCGCTTGGCGTCAAGAACGGCATGATCGGTAAGGTCGTCGAGGCTGCGCCTGGCCGTATCGTTGCAAGTATTGGCGAGGGCCAGGGCGTACACCGCGTTACTGTCGATCAGCGGTTCTATCGCAATCTCGATCACGGCTACGCCACAACGATCCACAAGTCGCAGGGTGCGACCGTCGACCGGGTAAAGGTGCTGGCGTCTCTCTCGCTCGACCGGCATCTGACCTATGTTGCCATGACCCGCCATCGGGAGGACATGGCGGTCTACTATGGAGAACGGTCCTTCAAAGCTGCTGGGGGGCTTGAGAAACTTCTCTCCCGACAGAACGGCAAGGAAGTCACGCTCGATTATGCGGGTGGCCGCTTCTATGCCCAGGCGCTGCGCTTCGCCAATAATCGCGGCCTGCATATCGTTCGCGTTGCCCGGACGCTGATGCGCGATCGCGTCCAATGGACCATTCGGCAGAAACGGAGACTCGTCGATCTCGGCGTCCGGCTTCGCACCGCCGGCGCGCGGCTCGGTCTTGTCGATCATCCGCTTCACCAATCCAGTCAAACAGCCAGAAAGGCCGAGCCAATGGTCAAAGGCGTCTCAAGTTTTACAATGTCGGTCACTGACGCGGCCGACGAAAGATTGCGGTCCGATCCTGCCCTGCAAAAGCAGTGGGACAATCTCTCTGACCGTATTCGTCTTGTGTATGCGGATCCAGAAGCCGCCTTCAAGGCGATGCGTATGGAGACCGTTCTGGAAGACGCGAGCGTTGCCCGCCAGCGTCTTGGCGAAATCGAACTGAACGCGGCAAGCTTCGGTGCGTTGCGCGGCCGTGAAGGACTTCTGGCAAGCCGGGCGGATCGGCAAGACCGGCGCGTAGCGGAGGTCAACATTCCTGCGCTCCGTCGCGATCTCGAGCGCTATCTGGACATGCGACAGAACGCGATGAAGAAGTACGCTGCCGAGGAGGAAGGGTACCGCAAGCGCACCTCGATCGATATCCCATCCCTGTCGCCGGCCGCCGCGCGCGCCATGGAAAAGGTGCGGGACGCCATCGACCGGAACGACTTAGCCGCAGCACTCGGGTTCGCGCTGGCCGACCGGATGGTGAAGTCCGAACTTGATACCTTCAACAAGGCGGTGTCGGAACGGTTCGGAGAACGGACCTTGCTCGGCAACGGCGCTAGGGACCCCTCGGGTTCGACTTTCGACAAAGCGGCCAAGGGTATGTCGCCGGCCGAGAAGCAGAAGCTTGCTGCCGCCTGGCCGTTCATGCGGGCGGGCCAGCAGCTTGCTACCCAGGAACGCACGCAGCAGGCACTGAAGGAATCGGAAGCGTTGCGGCAAACGCAGAGTAAGAGCCAAGGGCTCAAGCAATGACACGGAGGCGACGCATTGCCGTAGTGACAGCGCTTCTTTTCCTTCCTGTCGCCTTGTTTGTCGCAGCCTATGGGGTGGGGCTGAGGATCAATCTGACGCCGAGCTATCCGCTCGGGATCTGGCGCATAGAGATGCTGAGCCGCGCCATTCGCGTCGGGGATCGCATCTTCATCTGTCCGCCGTTAACGCACGAGTTTCGACGGGCCCGTGAGCGTGGATATCTGCGCCGTGGCTTTTGCCCGGGCTGGCTTAGTCCGTTGATCAAGACCGTTGTTGCACTCCCCGGACAGTTGATTGAAATCGGCGCGTCTGTCGTGATCGACGGCGTGAATTTGCAGCGATCCGCGGTCCAGCCAAACGATGGTTCGGGCAGGCCGATAACGCCCTACGCCGGGGGTGTAGTGCCGCCAGGGTTTCTGTTTCTCCACTCACCGTTCAAAGGTTCCTATGACTCACGATATTTCGGGCCGATCCCGGCCAAAGGTGTTCTCGGGCTGGCTACGCCCATCCTTACCTTCGTACCCTGATGGCCTGGTTGGCCTCGGCTTTGTCGCAGCCAGTGCCCTGGTTGGTGCGATTGCCTGGAGCGGCGAGGTGCTGGCCTTGCCCGCCGCAGTGCTGTTTCCGACGCTATGGACGTTTGCACCGAACCGGTTGGTCGCGGGCTTGGTGGCGTTGGCCTACTTCCTTGCGGCCTCGCGGGGTCTCCCCTTTGGCGTTTCCATTTTCTACGCGAGCGATATGTGGGTTGGGCTTGCCCTTTGGATCGCGGCCTCGTTTCTGTTCGTACTTGTCCATGCCGTTCTCTGGACTTCAAAATCGGGATGGCACAGACCGTTGCGCTACGCGCTTGCATGGATCCTGATGAGCGTTCCGCCGTTTGGCATCATCGGTTGGGCGAACCCGATCACGGCCGCAGGCGTCTTGTTCCCGGGCCTGGGCTGGTTTGGATTGATTGCCATGGCTCACACCTTATCTGCTATGACGACGCGGGCGTGGCCGGTCGTTGTTCTTGTCATAGGTGCAGTTTTCGCCTTGTCGTCCTCAGACTGGAGCGAACCGCATCCACCGGAGGGCTGGATCGGCATCGACACGCATTTCAACTATGCCTCTCCCGGTCAACACGCAGATTATGCGCAGCATCTCGCCACGTTAGCTTTGGTACAGGATGCAGCGAAGGTCGGCGCGAAAAACATCGCTCTCCCCGAAAGCGCATTCGGGATCTGGACGCCAACCACCGAACACCTCTGGGTCAGCGCACTTCAGGACCTTGATGTGACGGTGAACGGAGGTGCGATCATTGTTGGAGCTGTGGGCTATGACAATGTGATGATCGAGGTGTCTGGGAAGGGCGCGCACATCGTCTACCGCGAGCGCATGCCGGTGCCGGTTTCAATGTGGCAACCCTGGGCATCGGGTGGCGCGAGGGCCCAAATCTTTGGAAAACCTGCCGGCAGATATGCCGGGACGCTCGTCGCTCCCCTGATCTGCTACGAGCAACTCTTGGTTTGGCCGGTCCTGCAGTCGATGTTCTACGAACCGAGCGTAATCGTGGCAACGGGCAATGGCTGGTGGACCGGCGACACCAACATCGTCGCTATCCAGAAGGCGGCCGCCCTGGCCTGGGCGTCGCTGTTCGGCGTGCCGCTCGTAATCGCTTTCAACACCTGACAGGAATCCCCGTCAAACAACGCTCGGAAACTGACGATCTAGAATTTGTCCAGTTCGACAACTATGCATTGCATATGCGACTCATAATGGAAATATTGCGCCCGAATCTCAGGTTCCGGGAAAGGTAGGACGGTGGAGAATATCGCAGATTCCGATTTGATGGACGCACTCTCGAAAATTTCAGACATTGCCGACCGGAACTCAACTATCCGGTTCCTGAAAGACGTGGCTTCCCGATACGCATTGAATACCGTTGCTTATTTTGGTGTCAGCGTTACCGGTCAAAATGAGACCGATCCCTACCTCGCCGTAACCTATCCTCCCGAGTGGGTCGCGCACTACAAGAACCGGCAGTATGTCGATGTCGATCCTGTTGTTCGTCTTGGATTTCGCCGTATGCTTCCCCTTGATTGGGACGAGTTCGGAAAGCCTACGGGACGGTTGAAGACCTTTTTGGTGAAGCCGGCGAATTCGGTATCGGGAGCCGCGGACTGACAGTTCCGGTGCACGGCCGCCGCGGCGATCGTGCCTTGTTCTCCGTGACGTCAGATCTTTCCGCCCGCGACTGGGCGAGCGCGAAATGGCTCTATATGCGTGACTTCCAGGTCCTTGCGATGCACATCCACGATCGTGTGCTCGGCATCGAGGGACATGCGAGCGAACCTGAAGTTCTTTCTCCGCGTGAACTGGAATGCCTGCAATGGATCGCCGAGGGCAAGACGGCCTGGGAATGCGCTGTCATTCTCGGCCTGTCGCAGCACACCGTGCGCTGCTATCTGGAGAGCGCCCGCCACAAGCTCCACGCCACCAGCAATACCCATGCCGTTTCAATCGCTCATAGAGCCGGGCTGCTTTTCGACCCCTTGTAAACCCAGCTATTGGACCGGATGTTCTTCTCGAAACCCAGCCGATAACTGGTGCCTCCGTCATCAATGAATGTACGGAGAACACCAATATGATATTTACAATCGAAAGTGCCGATCAGGACAAGTATCCCGAACTGTTCGACGAAATGTTCCGCATGCGGGCCGAAGTCTTTTCTGGTCGCCTTGGCTGGGACGTCAAAGTCGAAAACGGACGGGAGATCGACCGGTTCGACGCCGAAGACCCTCTCTACCTTCTGTCGCTCGATGAAAGGTCAGGACAGCTTCGTGGCGCTGTGCGTCTGCTCCCCACGACCGGTCCCAACATGCTCAGAGACGTGTTTTCCGTGCTGATGCCTGGTGGCACGGTCGAAAGTCCATTGATCTGGGAGAGCTCACGATTTGCGGTCAATCCGCAGATCTTCGAGGCGAGGGATCGTGCAGAAGTGAACCATATGGTCAACGGAATCACCGTCGAGCTCTTGTGCGGGATGGTTGAAGCCGCTCAGCGGGCCGGCATTGAACACATCGTATCGGTCTTCGACGCCAGAATGGCGCGGATCTTCAGGTCGATCGATTGCCGTTTCGAACTGCTCGGGACGCCAGTGCGAGATCGGGAAGGTCATGACCTATGCTGGACTATTCGATATGAGTGTTGACATGCGGTCGCGGCTCGGAGCAGCGGGTGATTTTCGTTCATCAGTTCTCGCTGATGGCGCAATCCCTCCAGCGTCCGCAACCGAACTTGTTGCGAATGTCGAATAAATTCAATGTAAACATGCGGGTTGGCGTCTGGCGTTCGCTAGCCTGATGAAATATGATTCTCCCCGAGGCGGTACGCGGCGTCTCGGGGCGTAGAAACCCCACCACAGCGGTTTGGTGTCGGCCGACCCGACACCGAGGATCCTCTGGCCATTGGCCGGGGGCCTGCGACGTATGTCCAGGTGCCTCGGTGCTAAAGGTCGCAGGGACCGTCTGTGGCGGTTTTCTAACCCCCGGCTTGGGGTCAAGATCTTGTTCGTTCGCGGGGGCGCACCGCGGACCAAGCCGAAGGGGTGGTGCAATATTGCCGGATATCCGCAGCCTGGAACTCAAACCCGATTGCTCAAAGCGTGCCATTGAGATGATCCTCGCGGAACTTGAGCAAGACGAGCTTGAGCGACTTGCGATCGACATCATTCGCGAACAACGGTGTCGGTTGGCAAAAGCGCAAGAGCTCTATGAACTGCTCGATACCCTTGAACAAAGGAGTGGTGAGGATTCCCTGGTTGACCAACGCCGACATGAATATCGCCTGGCGCTCGTCATGATGAAGGCCCACCATCCGATCGCTGCGACCGTCATCAACAAGCTGGGTTATATGCCGCCACTCCCGGAAGACATGATCCGCCAGTAGCCGCTCCGCTCAAGTCTGAACGTGAGGGGGTTGACCCAAACGGAAGAGTCCGAATTGGGATTCCCATCTGGTTTCGTCCGTCCGGATCTTTGTCATGCTTACGTGGTTGCCATGATTGTTTCGGCTTCGAACCACCATAGGCTT